>JAKAPG010000029.1 GCA_021823085.1 Thermoplasmata archaeon
CGAGCGTCACTCCGACTCGATCGGCGGCCGCCACCCGGTCCAGGACCTCGGCGAGCTCCTCGAACGTCCGGCCCATCGTGGTCCCCTGGCCGGCCGAGTTCTCGAGCAGGGCCCGGACCCGGTACTTCGGTGTCGCCGCGATCGCGGCGTTCAGCGCGTCCGCGATTCGAGACACCCCCGCCTGCGATCCCGACCCGAGATGCGCTCCGGGGTGGAAGATCAGGGCGTCCACGCCGAGGAGTTCCGCGCGATCGAGCTCGTCTCGGAACGCTCTCTCCGACTGTGCCCGTCGTCGGTCCTCCGGCTGGGCGAGGTTGAGGAGGTAGCCGTGATGCACGGCGGTCGCTCGCAGATGGTGCGCGACGACCGCCGCACGGAATCCGGCGGCGGCCTCGGGAGGAATCGGGGGCCCGTTCCACATCTGGGGGCTCTTCGCGAAGATCTGCAGGGATTCGCAACCGATTCGCTCCGCTTCGGATGCCGCGACGTCGAGGCCCCCGGCGATCCCTAGGTGCGCTCCCAGGTACACACGGTCCCGACCGACGAGGGTCGGGATATTGTTTGCCGACTCACGCCGGTGGGGCTGTCGAAGGCTCGGGCCCAGGAACGACCCCGGGGGCCGGAAGGGTGGGTCGGGCCACGGCGACGAGGATCGGCGCGAGGATCGCGAGGACCGGCACGGCCGCGAGGAGATACGGAATGTCGGGCAACGGGTGGACGAGGCCCGCGAACGGGCCGACCAGGACGGCCAGCAGGATCGCGTAGAGAACACCCCCCGCTAGGTAGGCCGCCGAGCGGAAGGAGCTCGAAGCGAGGAAGAGGCCGATCGCGATCCCGACCGCACCGACCCACCCCAGCCAGAAACCGAGGACTCCGGCGTAGGCGCCGACCGGGCTCGCCGACTCCACGCACGAGAGCGCGCTCGAGTAGGAACCCTGGACACAGGCCTCGATCGACGCCGCTCCTCCGAACACGACCGCGGCGGCCACCGCGATCAGGATGAGCCCGCTCGATCCGATGAGGCAGAGGACGGAGGCACCCCAGTACCCCGGCCGGGCCCGGCGGAGCACCGAGTACGCCCATCGGTAGCAGAAGAGCGATACGAGGGTCAGGGCGCTCCCGGCGAGGAGGGATGGGCCCGTGAACTGAATCGGCGACGAAGCGAAGACGAAGAATCCGCCCGGGTTGTACTTTGCAAGAGCGACGAAGAGGAGCGGTAGGGCGAACACGACCAGACCCCCGACGGCCCCGAAGATCCCGCCCGCATTGAGCCACTGGGTGCCTCGCTTCCACGCAGGGTGCACGGGGTACGCCATCCTTCGTCAGGAGCGGGTCCGGGAGTATTTGATAATCCGTCCGATGCGGAGTCCCGGAGGCTGACAGCTTTCCGCGGTTCCCGTAGGCTCGCGCACTTCAGTACCGCGCGGAACGCCAGTGGGCTTAACTGCCGGGTTCGGAATGGGACCGGGTGTTTCCCCACCGCTTTGGCCGTCAGCCGTTCGATGGGATTTGGATGTGATATTTAACTCCGGTGGAACGGGTCCGTCAGATTCTTTGCTCGAGGCGCATCGCGATGTTCCAGTTCTCTAGACGCATACCGCACGTGATCCACAGGACGCAGAGCGACTCCAGCAGGCGCGAGCGCTCGATGCCTCCGACGTCCACGATCGAGCTCCATCCGAAGTCCCGAAGGAGCTCGGTGACCCATGTCTTGGCGGTCGGGTCGTCCCCGCAGATGAACATGGTCGGAGGGTTCGCGAACTGCGGGCGAACCATGTGTGCGTGGCCGATGGTGTTGAACGCCTTAACCACCTTCGCACCGGGGAGGTCCTTCTGCAGCCGGGCACCGGCGGACTCCGGCTCCGGGAGCCCCAAGGATGGGAATCCGTCCGCACGCCACACGAGCGGGTTCGTAGCGTCGATGACGACCTTGCCCCGGAACGCGGGCTCCCCGGCGGCCCGGACCGTCTCTGGGTTCGCCATGCCTCGCATCGCGAGCACGATCGCCTCGGCCCACCCGGTCACGCCCTCAAGCGTTCCTTGTGCGATCGCAAGGTGTTGTTCGGCGATCCATGCCGCGAGCTGCGCTTTCGACCCTGTCCGGGTCCCCAGGCGTACCTCATCCCCCCGCGCGACGAAACCGCGCGAGAGGCTCTTCGCGACGTTTCCGCTTCCCAGAATCCCGATCCTCATCTCCCACCCTCCGTCCCGACCCAAGGCGACCGCCTATAACCGAGAACGGGTCTCGCTGGCTCGGTCCGGCCATCGAAGGGAAGGAGCGCTTCCCCGGCGGTGGGGACCGCTCGCGGAATGTCGATGAGCGCCGAGCCCGTAATCCCCACCGTCGAAGATTACCGTCTTTTCCTTGATGTCGATTTCCGCGCAGGGACATGGGTCGGGACGAACGAGTTCGAGGTCCGTCCCGCTCCGCCGATGCTCGACCTGCACTCGGTCGGCCTTGGAATCGACGGGATCCGCGTCGACGGGATGTCGGTCACCGTCCGACCGGACCCCAACGCGCAGAGGATTCGCGTGCCGCTGGCGACCGCTCGAGTAAGCGCCCGGATCGGAGTCCGATTCCACGGCGCGGTCGAGCCACCGGCCCTGATCGGACTCTACCGGAGCCGCTCGGGAAGCGATTACGTGCTGACGACCCAGTGCGCCGCCACCGGCGCACGTCGGATCTTCCCGTGTATCGATCGCCCCGACCGTAAGGCCCGATTCTCCCTCACCGTCGACACCGACGCCGAGGAGGAGGTGATCGCGAACACTGCGGCGACATCGATCACGACGGTCGGGGGCCGACGTCGATGGATGTTCGCTCCGACGCCGCCGATGGCCACGTACCTGTTCTACCTCGGTATCGGGAGGTTTGAGCGGGTCCGCGATCGTTGCGGGGGCACGACGATCTCTGTCGTGACGCGCCCGGGCCGTTCCGGCTCCGGAGGGTTCTCGCTCGGTGCCGCCGTCCGTTCGCTCCGGTTCTACGAGCGGTACTACGAGATCCCGTACCCCCTCCCGAAGCTCGACCTGATCGCGCTGGAGGAGCTTTCCTGGGGCGGGATGGAGAATTGGGGCGCGATCACGTTCCGGGAGATGCAGCTCCTGGTCGATGCGCGGACCGGAGCGGTCGATCGCCGCCGAGTCTTCTCTACGGTCGCGCACGAGATCGCCCATCAGTGGTTCGGCGATCTCGTTACGATGCGCTGGTGGGACGACGTCTGGCTCAACGAGAGCTTCGCTACCCTGATGGGCTACGAGGCGGTCGACCGCCTCGATCCATCCCAAGGGGGCTGGGACGAGTTTCGCGCCACGCAGACCGCGCGGGGTCTCTCGAGCGACGCGCTTGCCAGCGCGCCCGCGGTGGCACCCGCGAACAATCCTTCGGAAGCGACCGGCGAGGTCTACGATCCCGCCATCACTTACGGGAAGGGTGCGAGCGTACTTCGCATGTTGGAGACGTACCTCGGTGAGGAGACGTTCCGTCGCGGTGTCGTGCTCTACCTGAAGACGCACGCCCATGGCAACGCGCGTACGGCGGACCTGTGGGCAAGCCTCTCTCAGGCGAGCGGAGAACCGATCGCCGATATCACCGGTCCCTGGATCGAGCGCCCCGGGCATCCGGTGATCGAGGTTCGTAGGGGATCCGACGGACTCGAGCTCGCGCAACGACGCTTCCGGTTCGACCGATCCGGCGCTGCGGCGGTCTGGCCGATCCCTCTGCGGATCCGACGTGGCGCAGGTGTAGAACAATGCCGGTTCGATACCGAGCGGACTACGATCCCGGGATCGATGGACGGCGTTATCCACCTGAACCCGGACGCGAGCGGCTTTTACCGCGTACGGTACGACGATGAGCTCTACGATCGCCTCGCACGGTCGTTTTCCCGCCTCGTGGCCGCCGATCGTTGGAGCGTCCTCTCCGACCTCGGGGCGTTCGTGATCAGTGGCGACGTCCCGTTCGAGCGGTACGCTCGGTTCGTCCACCTGACGAACGATCTGACGGATGTTCCGCTCGCCGATCTGGTGCAGTCGAGCGTCGCCGGCCTTGCGGAGTGGGCGCCCGACGTCCCACTCATCACCGACCTCGCGCGGTCCGTCCTGGCCCTTCGGTTTCAGCAGATCGGGGTGAAGGCGATGCCGGGAGAGGAGGTCCGCACGAGAGTCCTGCGCGAGCACGTCGCCGACTCGCGCGTGCGGGTCGACGGACTTTTCGCCCGAGAGGTCGCGGAATTGTTCGTGGAGTGGGATCGCATCGACCCGGAGTTGCGGGGAGCTGCCGCCATCGGTCGGGCCCGTACGGACCCTCGCCTTGCGAGCAGCGAGCTTCGCCACCGGCTCGCCCAGCACCCGCCCGACGGAGAGGCGCTCCGCATCATCGAGGGACTCGCATGGGTCGCGGATCCCGCGGAGGTGGTGCGCCTCCTCGATGATGCGCTCACCGGAGGCATCAACCGGGGCCATGCTCCTCGGGCGGTGACCGAGGCGGCTCGCAACCCGGTCGCGCGCGACGCGACCTGGCGCTGGCTCTCCCGGCACGCGGAAGAGCTCGACGTGGCCTTCCGGGGCTCCCTCTTCCTATCGGAGACGCTGCGGCTCGCGATCCCCCGGCTCGGACTGGTCCACCCGGAACCGGTCCGCACCTATTTTTCGGAGCACAGCTACCGGTTCCCGGAGGGCAAGCGCGGGATCGGCCAGGGCCTCGAGATGCTCACGATCGTCGAGAGCTTCCGCCGGCGGATGGGCGCTTCCGTGCCGCTGACCCTGAGCTGACCGGGGTCGTTTCCTTCGACCAGATGTACCAGGTACCGTGCGCCTGGCTCAGGACCCGTCCGTTGGAGTCGCTGAGCTCCCCGCGCACGAACGCAAGGTGCCGACCGCGTCGCAGGACGTCCCCCCGGGCGACGATCTTGGTCCCGAGCCCCGTCGACCGGAGGAACTCCACGTACAGCGACGTGGTCGCGGTCGTCTCGTCGTCGCCCAGAGTGGTGATCACCGCGCCGCCCATCGCGGTATCGAGGATCGTGGCGTAGACCCCCCCGTGGACGATGCGGTTGATGTTGAGGTGCATCTCTCGGACCGTCCCGACCACGGTGCAGAACCCCTCTCCGCTCCGCCCCGAGTCGATGGTGAAGCCGACCGAGTGGTGGAACCCCCGCATGCGGTTCGCAATCGCGAGGTTCCGCGGTGCGCGACTCGGACGCGGCTCCGGGGTCGCCATGCCCGGGGTAGGGAACGCCGATGATAAGACGGAGAGGGGATGTGCCGCGGCGTGGCGCGCCACGGAGAGGGGCAGGCGACCTTCGAGGCGGCTCCGAACATTGCCCTCGTGAAGTACTGGGGGATGCGCGATCCCTCGCGCGGTCTTCCCTACAACTCGTCGCTCAGCCTGACACTGGACCGCATGCGCACGCGCACTACGGTCCGCTTCGACCCGGGCCTGGATGCAGATTACCTGGTCCTGAACCGGGAGAATATCCGCGGTCCGGCGAGGGAGGACGCCTCCCGATTCCTCGATCACGTGCGGGAGCGGTCGGGGTTCACGAGCTATGCGGAGATCCGTACGTCGAACAACTTCCCGACGGCGAGCGGGCTCGCGAGCAGCGCGAGCGGCTTTGCGGCCCTGGCCGGTGCGGCTTCGCTCGCGTCGGGGCTCCGACTGAGCCCGCGGGCTCTCTCTCAGCTCGCGCGCCTCGGCTCCGGGAGCGCGTCGCGCTCGGTCTTCGGCGGCTTCGTCGAGTGGCGGGCGGGCCGCCGACCGGACGGGCGCGACTGCTACGCGCGTCCCCTCGTCGGCCCGCGACACTGGGCGACCTTCCGGGACATCGTGGTCCTGATCGGCGATGCGCCGACGAAAGGGGTGCGCTCGGCGGAGGCCATGCAGTCGACCGTCCGCACCAGCCCGTACTACTTCGAGCGACAGCGCGAGCTGCCGGGGCGCATCGCCCGGATGCGGCGCGCGATCGTGGACCGCGACGCGCGCGCCCTGTTCCCTTTGATCATGGAGGAATGCGATAGCTTTCGCCGGGTCTGCGAGACGACGGTCCCATCCCTCGATTACCTGACCTCTTCGTCCCGGGCGGTCCTCGCGGAGGTTCGGTCGATGAACGATTCGGCCGGACGGTCCGTCGCAGCCTACACGCACGACGCCGGGGCCCATGTGCACGTCTTCGCCCTCGCACCCGACGCCCGCGAGGTCCGCCGACGCCTCGGACGGATCCCGGGAGTCCGACGCACCTTCGAACTCTCCGCCGGTCCGGCCGGCCACTCGATCGGACCGGCTCCCGCCATCCTGCGTGCTCACAAGCGGTGAGCGCGTGCCGTGCGTCCGGAGCGAGAGCCCCCTTGCCCCTGTCCCGCTCGAGGAAGCCATGCTCGCCGCACCGCACACCCTGAGCCAGATGGTCGAGAGCCGCGCCCGCCGAGCGAATCCCAACCCGCCGCCGACCGGCGCGGTGGCCGAATTGGGAGCCGGATCCCTATTGACAGGAACATGTGGATCCACCGCGGTCGGCGGTTCCGCGGCCCGGCGAACGGCTCCCTGACGGAGCGTTTCGCGACCTCTGAGAGGGAACCCCTTAGTACGCCACGTGGGTCCGCTGCCGCTTCCCCCCAAGGCAGACCATGACATCCGCACCCGCCATCGAGGCACGAGGGATCACCCGGGTCTTCCAGTCCCGGAAGGGATTCTTTTACCAGGACGTCACCCGCACGGAGGCGCTGCGGGGTGTCGACCTGACGGTCGAGACCGGGGAAATCTTCGGCCTCCTGGGCCCGAACGGGGCCGGGAAGACCACCCTCGTCAAGATTCTCACCACCCTTCTGCTTCCGACCTCGGGGACGGCCCGGGTCCTGGGGCTCGACGTCACGAAGGAGACGGAGGCCCTTCGTGCCCGCATCGGGCTCGTGCTCGGAGGGGAACGCGGGCTCTACAACCGCATCAGCGCTCGCGAGAACCTGCGCTACTTCGCGGACCTGTATGGGGTCCCGTACGCGGAACGGGAGAAGCGAGTCAACGAGGTCCTCGCGTGGGTAGGGCTCACCGAGGCCGCCGACCGCAGGACCGAGGAGTACTCTCGTGGGATGAAACAGAAGCTGCACATCGCCCGCGGCATCCTGCACCGGCCCGAGGTCCTCTTCCTGGACGAACCGACCATCGGGCTCGACCCGAAGTCCGCCCGGGAGACCCGCAAGCTGATCCGCTCGCTGATCGGGCAGGGCGTGACAATCTTCCTGACCACCCATTACATGTTCGAGGCCGAGGAGCTCTGTCATCGCATCGGCGTGCTGTCCCGGGGTCGCCTCGCGGCGCTCGACACGGTCGCGGGATTGCGGCAGCTCGTGGGAGGCGACCGGACGATCGAGGCCGAGGACTACGGGTTCGAGGACTCCGAGCTGGCGGCCGTCAAGCGGCTGCCCGGGGTTTCGAAGGTCGTTTCGGAAGAGTACGGTCCGGTGACGCGGCTCACGATCCGGGTGCGCACGGGCGACCTCAGCGTCGAGGAGGTCGGGCGGAGCCTCATCGGGCACGGCGGGCTCGCGGTGCGGGAACGACGTACGAGCCTCGAGGATGTCTACCTCGACCTGGTCGAGGAGGAGACGAACTAGCCCGTGGCGACCGTCACGACATCGACCCCCGACTGGTCGGGTCGGCGATCGACCCTCGCGTCGATCCGGCTCGCCGTCCTCACCTTCCTCGCCGACCCGCAGTGGCTTATCCCGTCGATGATCGCTCCGATCGTCTTCGGGTTCGTTTCCTACGAACTCTTCCTGGGATCGCCGGACCTGGTCGTCTACGTGATCCTCGGCGCCGGGATGATGAGCATGTGGGGCCAGACGCTCTACGGGAGCGGCTGGGCGACCGGACAGGACCGCAACCTGGGGACCCTCGAGCCGACGCTCAGCGCCCCGACGCCGTACCTGTTCGTCGTCCTCGGCCGAATCCTGTGGAACGTCGTCTCGGGCCTCATCGGCATCGCCCTCGTCTTCGTGGTCGTCGTCGCGGTCTCGGGAACGGTGCCGAGCATCGATAACCCCCTCGCATTCACGGTGCTGTTTCTCTTCACGATGTTCACATTAGCCGCGGTCGGGACGGTCTTCGCGGCGGCGTACGTCTACACCCGCTACGCGGGGTTCATCCAGAACGTCGGCGAGTTCGCCTTCTACATCGGGACCGGCTGCATGTTCCCGGTGATCATCCTACCGTTCTGGACCAACCCGATCGCGCTGTTCTTTCCGCCGAGCTGGGCGTTGGACGCGCTCCGGTACGCCGCGATCCCGGGCTACGTCGGGTTCAGCTGGGGCCTCGGCTGGGACGTCGTCGGTGGGATCGGCACGACGGTGGCCTACCTCCTGATCGCGGGGGTCGTCTTCCGGCGGGTCGAGCGACACGTGCTCGAGGTGGGCAACCTCCAGGAGTACTAGATGGGAGCATGGCCGACCGCCGCGCCGACGAGGGCCCCGTACCGCTCCCGGTTCTGGAGGACGCTCTGGACGAACGCCATCGTCGCTCCGAAGACGACACTCGGCTTCATGCGGATCGATTTCGTCCTCGGGGAGATCTTCGTGATCCCGCTGACCCAGATGGTTTTCTTCGTCTTTGTCGTCGCGTTCTCCTACGCGGGCGCCTCCGCGAGCGAAATCGCCGAGCAGATCTCCTACGTTGCGATCGGCAATGCCGTCGCGACCGTCGCCTACGCCTCCATCTTCTCGGTCTGTCAGACGACGGACAGCGAGAAGCAGCTCGGCACGATGGAACACCTGCTCGTCTCGCCGGCGAACCGCACCGCGCTGTACTTCGGCCGGGGCTTTGTTCCGATCCTGATCAGCATCGGCTCCGTAACGATGGGCCTCGTCTATGCGGTGCTCTTCTTCGGCGTTACGGTCGCTCCGGGGTCGGAGCTGGTCATCGCGGTCAGCGTCACGCTGACCGCGTTCTCGATGGTGGGGTTCGGTCTGCTCCTGGGCGGGGTCGCGCTCTACCTTCGCACGTCGATCGTCCTGGGGAACATCTTCCTGTTCATCGGGCTCCTTGTCTCGGGAGTGAATTTCCCGATCTCCTCGCTGCCCTACCCGGTCCAGGTCGCGAGCTACGCCTTCCCGCTCACGTGGGGAGTCGCGGCGATCCGGTCGGCCATCGGCGGGACCGGTCTTGCCGGGATGGAGGTGCTGTGGCTCGGGCTCGCGCTGAGCGGCCTCGCCGCCTACGGCCTCTCGATCGCGCTCTGGGGCACGTTCGAGCACCGGGCGATGACGACCGGCAGCATCGCGCGCTTCTGACGCGCGCCGCGGTCCTCGCGGGCCTACATCACGCGGCGATCGAAGTCGATCGCCGGGAGCTCGAGCCCCATCGACTTCACGAGGGGAGTGATCTCCTCGATGTAGCGGGCACGCGCCTCTTCGTTGGTCCAGCGCTTGAGTCCGTACTCGATCGCGCGCCGGCTCGTCGCCGAGTTGGAGTGGCCGAACATGTCGAGCGCGCGCGGGTACCACTTATTGACGGCCTCCTGCGCCTCGGCCCTGGAACCGGGGTAGCCCGGGGTCTCCTTCGCGATCCGCTTGAGGACGTTCAGCCCGAAGTTGAGGTGGAGCTGCTCCTCGCTGAGCATCAAGGGCATCGCGCGGGCGAGCGGCCCATACGAGCACTCCTGGAAAGCGCGGAGCTGGTAGACGCCGACCCGGTCCACGAAGCAGGTGAACGCGCCGACGTCGCTCCAGCGATCGAATTTCATGTTGAAGGCGTCCAACTTGTGGTGGCCCTCGGGTTTGGAAAGGAGATCGTCGATGAGCTTCTGACCCTCTTCGCCGAAGTCGCGCAGGATGCGGCACGCCTGAAGTCCGTGGCGGGCCTCGTCGGCTACGATCCGGGCCTCGATCCACCGGTCCTCGAGCGTCGGTGCCTTGTCGAGCCACGGGCGGTGCTGCTGGATGGACGCGAACTCGGTGTCGGCCTGGACCACCATGAGCTTCACGATGAGCTCGCGCATGTCGCTCGGAACCTCGGTCGCCGTCTCGAACTTGCGTACGCCGGCGGAGGTTCCCCAGAGGATCTCGCGAACCGGCTCGACCGTACCGCCTTCGCGGATGGTCTTCGGCATCGCCGGGGCCGGATTCCCGTCCGGCCCAGCCATCGGCGGAGTCCCCATGGTCGTTCTCGAAGCAACGAGCGCTCAGCGGCCCTTAAAGCTCGCTGGGCGTTTCTCGACGAACGCCGCGATCCCTTCCTTGGCGTCCTCGGTGATGAACAGGCGGTTCTGCAGCTCTCGCTCGAGGGCGAGGCCCGAGGTCAGGGGCATCTCGATTCCTTCGACCACGGAGCGCTTGATGAGACTGATCGCGCGGCTCGGACCGTGCGCGAGCTTGCTCGCGAACGCCTGGACGTCCTTCGCGAACGACTCCTTCGGGTAGACGTAGTTCACGAGCCCGATCCCGAGCGCCTCGTCGGGGGTCAATAGACGTCCGGTGATCATGAGGTCGATCGCGCGAGAGGTACCGATGAGCCGCGGAAGGCGCTGGGTTCCGCCGGTCCCGGGAAGAACCCCGAGCGTCACCTCGGGAAGGCCGATCTTCCCCGAATCCTTGGCCATGATCCGTAGGTCGCAGGCGAGCGCGATCTCGAGCCCGCCCCCGACCGTGTGGCCCGGCAGCGCCGCGATCACGATCTTCGGGGTCTGCCCGAACTTGTTGAGCGTCTCTTGGCAGTGGAGGCAGAACATCGCCTTGTAGTCCGGGTGGGAGCGCTTGAGCATCTCGATGTCCGCGCCCGCGCTGAAGAATCCGGCCAGCCCGCTCGTCAGTACGATGACCTTCGCCGCGTCGTCGAACCGCAGCTCTTCGATCGCGACGTCGAGCTCGGCCATCATGTCGAGATCGTAGGTGTTCGCCTTCGGCTTCGAGATCTCGATGTAGCCGACTCCGCCGTCGATCCGGGTGCGAACGTACTTGCCCTGCATGGGTGGATTCACGCTCCACGCCTCCGACGCGCGGGAGTCCTTAATCGTGGCGGTGAGCGGTGTTCGGTGTGCGACGCTCCTCGACGCGTCCGTCGGCGTGCCCCACGATGACCCGCTCGGTCATCCCGACGAAGATCCCTGTTTCGACCACGCCGATCTGGGAGCGCAACGCGTCGTGGGTCGCGCGAGGATTCTCGAGGGGCCGGGCAGGGGTGAGGTCGAGGATCTCGTTTCCGTTGTCCGTGCGGAACGCCGGACCCGAAGGCCCCGGTCGTAGACGTACCGACCAGCCCGCGGCCGCGAGGCCGTGGGCGATCACCGGGCGAGCGAACGGGACGACCTCGATCGGGATGGGATGACGGCGGCCGAGCCGATCAACGAGCTTCCCCTCGTCCACAACGATGACCAGCCGGCGCGAGAGCCGGGCCAGCAGCTTCTCTCGGAACAGCGCGCCCCCGCCTCCCTTCGTGAGATCCAGCTCCGAGCTCACCTCGTCTGCCCCGTCGATCATAAGGTCGAAACGATCGTCCTCCCGGAGCGCGCGAACGGACAGTCCAAGGCGTGCCGCGAGCTCCTCGGTCGCGCGCGAGCTCGCGATCAGGTCGAGGCCACGACCCTTCGGGAACCGGTCCGCGAGCGCGCGGACCACCCAGGCCGCCGTGGAGCCGGTGCCGAGCGCGATCCGCCGCTCCCCCGACGCGATCTGTTCCACGGACGACCGGAGA
>JAKAPG010000030.1 GCA_021823085.1 Thermoplasmata archaeon
GGGCCCCCCGCAGGATCGATACGTACCCCGTGCATCGGCACAGGTTCCCCTGGAGATCCTCTTCGAACTCTGCCGAGCCGTCCATGGCGCCGCGCTCTCTCAGGAGCGAGGCAAGCGCCATCACGAAACCGGGGGTGCAATACCCGCACTGCGTTGCGCCCTCGTCGGCGAACGCTTGGGTGATCCGGGCACCGAACTCTTCCTCCGCGAGGCCCTCAATGGTGGTGATCTCGCTCCCCGCGACCTCGTGGGAGAGCGTGAGGCAACTCAGAACGCTCGAGCCGTCGGCGAGCACGGTGCACGCCCCACAGTCGCCGGTGCGACATCCCTCCTTCGTGCCCTTGAGCCCGAGACGCCAGCGAAGGGTGTCGAGGAGACGCTCCGAACTCGGGACCGTCGCGAGGTCAACGTGACTTCCGTTGACCGTCAGGGTCGATGCGCCCGTCATGACGTGGACCTCGGGGGATCGACGCCGACGCGAACGTCCGTGAGCGCCCGCCGGATCAGGACCTCGACGATCCGACGGCGGTACTCCTCCGACCCGCGACGGTCCGTGGCGAACAGGGAGAGGCGGCTCGCGATCCCGGCGGCCGACCGGACCTCCGCATCGGTCGGGGGGTGGGAACGGAGCGCTTCCTCCGCGGGCCCGACCCGTACCGGGCGGGGCCAGACATCCCCCACCGCGATCTGGTAGGTCCCCTTCGACGGCGAGCGAGCGACCGCCACCCCTACCTGAGAGATGTCGTTGACCGGGCGCACGCGCTGCCAGCGGTAGGCGCTGGGACGGGCCTCGGGGATCCGGAGGGACCGCAGGAGCTCGCCGAACTCGAGGTTCGGTCGGCGGGACGCCGATAGGAAGCCGTCGACCGGGATCCACCGGGACCCGCGGGGATCTATGAGCTCGACTTCGGCATCCAGCGCGAGCAGGATCGGCAGGAGGTCGGATGCCGGCGCGCTACGAACGAGGTTGCCTCCGAGCGTCGCGCGATGGCGAAGGGCGACGCTCCCGACCGCCCGGACCGCCTGCCACAACCCAGGAATCCGCTCCCGGACCTTCGGGTCCGACTCGAGAGTCCGGAGCGGCAGCGTGCTCCCAATCGTCAGCGATCCGCCGGACCACTCGAGGAACTTCCACGGGAGGTAGCGCAGCGAAACGAGACGTCGGGGCGCGATCCGCTCGTGCTCAATGTCGAGGAGCAAATCGGTGCCGCCCGCGAGGACGGCGACGTCGGTCGGGCTCGAAGCCCGCAACGCGGCCATCGCTTCGTCGGCGCTTCGGGGGTGGACGAGGACGAACGGCGTCATCGGGCGGCACCACCACCTCGGACGGGATATCGTCTCGCCGGTGGGAGGGGCCGTCCGGCTCCGGCTTTTATCTGGTCGAACGCTGACCGGAGGGCGAATGGGGTTCGATCTCGCGCTGCGCTACAGCACACCGCTGACTCCGATCAGCGATGTCGACGAGGTGCTCGGAGAGTTTCTCCGGCTCGTCGGCTATCTCCCGAATGGGGAGGAGGGGCGCGGCATGGAGGGGCCCATCAGCGAGAGCCTGGCCTACCGCCTGGTGCGCCAGTGCTTCCTCGGAGAGCCGAACCGCGCATGGCAGCCGGACGAGCTCGCCGTCACGCTGAAGACGACGAAACCGAGCGTGTATCGCCACATTAACAAGCTCAAGTCGCTCGACCTTCTGGAGGAGGTCGGGTTGCCGACCGGTCGGGACCGCGGCGGTGGACGCAAGGCCTACCGCTTGCGCTACGGCAACATCGCACGCGCATGGGATTTCACCGAAGCACACGCGCAGAACGCGCTCCGACGGTATCGGGAGACCGTGAACCATCTGCAGGCGCTCATCGAGCAGGGAGCGACCGTACCGCCGACCGTGAAGGCACCCGCAGCGCGGGCGGCCGGGGGTCGGGGCGGAGAGCGATGAGCGCGCAGAGCTCCGGCGCGGACAAGGAGCGCCGCCCACCGAACCTGACGGTCGGCTCGCGCGTGAAGATCGTCTCGGCCGGAGCCGAGGACGCCGGTCTCGTCTCCGAGGGGTTCTACCGCGGGCTCGTCAGCATCGGCGGGGACAACGTCCTCGCGATCGAGCTCGATGGGAACGGCGATGAGAAGGGACGGACGCGCCTCCTTGCGACCGGCGCGATCTGGGCGATCGACATCCTCGAGGTAGCGAAGGCGGAGGAGGAGAAACGCGCGGACAAGCCGGTGGCCGCGCCCGAGTACTTTCGCTGATTTCCGTCAGGACGATGTGCCGGGCGCCGATCCCCGGGCCGGCCGCTTCGCGTCGGGCTCCGGGGAGGGGTTTGCCCGGGCGGGCGCTCCGAACTGCTGGGCTTCCGTCGATCCGCCCAGTGCGAGCGTCGAGGTAAGTCCTCCGGACAGGACCTGCGCGACGTCGTCGAAGTAGTCGGTCCCGACGAAGCTCTGGTGCTTGACCGCCCGGTAGCCCGCCGGCTCGACGGAGAACTCCTCGTCCTGGAGATCGGAGTAGGCGAGCATCCCCCGGGTCTTGTAGTCGACCGCGAGCCGGAATGCGGAGAGGTTCACAGCGTGGAATCCCGCGAGGGTGACGAACTGGAACTTGTAGCCGAGCTGAGCCAGGTCCGACTGGAAGCGGCCGATCTCCCGCTCGCCGAGCCGGCGGCGCCAGTTGAAGGACGGCGATAGGTTGTAGGCGAGCAGCTTGCCCGGGAACTTCGCGTGGATCGCGTCGGCGAACGCGCGGGCCTCGTCGAGGTCCGGACCCGACGTCTCGAACCAGACCATGTCCGCGTACGGGGCGTAGGAGACCCCGCGGGCGATCGCCGAATCGATCCCGGATCGGATCCCGAAGAACCCTTCGGTCGTCCGCTCCCCGGTGACGAACTCCTGGTCGCGGGGATCGACGTCGCTCGTGAGCAGCTTTGCCGAGTGCGCGTCGGTGCGCGCGATGAGGATCGTAGGAACGTCGCAAACGTCCGCCGCGAGGCGCGCGGCCCATAGCTTTTGGTTGAACTCGCGGGTCGGGACGAGGACCTTGCCGCCCATGTGGCCGCACTTCTTCACGGACGCGAGCTGGTCCTCCAGGTGCAGCCCGGCGGCCCCCGCCTCGATCAGCGCCTTCGTGAGCTCGAAGACGTTCAGCGTGCCGCCGAACCCTGCCTCCGCGTCGGCGACGATCGGGGCGTACCAGTACGTCGACCCGGAACCGGAGGCGTGCTGCTTCTCGTCCTGGCGCCGGAGGGCGTTGTTGATCCGGCGGACGAGGGTGGGCATGCTGAGCGAGGGGTAGAGGCTCTGGTCCGGGTACGTCTGTCCCGCGTCGTTCGCATCGGCGGCGACCTGCCAGCCGCTCGCGTAGATCGCGAGGAGGCCGGCCTGGACCATCTGTACGGCCTGGCTGCCGTTCATCGCCCCGAGGGTCGGAACGTACTCCTCGTGCTCGAGCAACTGCCAGAGCCGGCGCGCACCGAGGTCCGCGAGCGTGTGGTCGATCCGCACGGACCCGCGGAGACGGGCCACGTCCTCGGGTCGGTACGGACGCTGGGTCCGCTTCCATCGCGCGCCCTGCGACCAATCGTCCGAGAGTTCCTTCGGGTCTTTCATGCGGTACCCCCCGGGGTCGGTGGTTCCAAGAGGCGGTAGGCCGGGTTGGTAAAAAACTCTTGGAACGCGGCATTCGTTACCAATTCCTCGAGCAGGCGCGCGGCCGGCCGGACGGTCGCGACCGGCCCCGTCTCCCGGGCCCGTTCCGCGCGCACAATCTCGGCCTCGCGCCGGATCGCCTCGGCGATGTATGGGATCGTGATCGTCTCCCCCGAGGCGAGCCGAGCGCTCCGGTGGGCCCACTGCCAGAGCTGGGCTCGGGCGATCTCGACCGTTGCCGCGTCCTCCATGCGGTGGTCGATCGACACACTGCCGATGCCGCGCAGCCATGCTTCGAGGTAGCGAACCGCGACCCGGACGTTGGTTCGGACGCCGCCATCCGTGACCGCTCCGTTCGGGATCTCGAGCAGCTCATGGGGACTCACCGCATCCGGCAACGGGCGACGGGCGATCTGGTTCGGGCCGGGCATCCGGGCATCGAAGGCTCGTCGGGCGATCGCCACGAGCCCGGGATGGGCGACCCAGGTACCGTCGTGGCCGAGCGTCACCTCGCGCTCCTTGTCGGCGAGGACCGCGGCGATCGCCTTCGCGTTCGCCTCCGGATCCGAACGGATGGGGACCTGCGCGGCCATCCCCCCGATCGCGTGGGCCCCCCGTCGGTGGCAGGTGCGGATGAGATGGCGGGCATAGGCAAGCAGGAACGGCCGGTCCATCGTGAGCTCGGCCCGGTCCGGGAAGATCGCGCTCGCGTCGTCCCGGAACTGCTTGATGAAGCTGAAGATGTAGTCCCAGCGCCCGCAGTTCAGGCCGGCCGAGTGCTCACGCAGGGAGTAGAGGATCTCCTCCGCCTCGAAGATCGCCGGGAGGGTCTCGATCAGTACCGTCGCGCGGATCGTGCCCCGAGCGAGACCGAATTGGGCCTCGCCGAACCGGAAGACAGCGTCCCAGAGTTCCGCTTCCGGGAAGTGCTCGATCTTCGGGAGGTAGAAGTACGGGGCGTGGCCGCGCGCGACGAGTTCGCTCGCGTTGTGGAAGAGATAAAGGCCGAAGTCGAACAGGCTCGCGGAGATCGGTCGGCCGTCGATCTCGACGTGGCGCTCGTCCAAGTGCCAGCCCCGCGGCCGGGCGAACAGCACCGCCGGACGGTCGACCAGCGTGAGGCGGTCCCCCTCGGGACCGACGTCCTCGATCGTCCCACGAACTGCGTCCATGAGGTTCGCGTGGCCCTCGATCGTGCGGGCCCATACGGGAGAGTGCGCGTCCTCGAAGTCCGCCATATAGACGCACGCCCCGGAGTTGAGGGCATGGATGACCATCCGACGGTCGGTCGGCCCGGTGATCTCCACGCGGCGGTCGGCGAGCTCGGCGGGCGGGGGCGCGACCTGCCAATCTCCTTCGCGGACTTGGGACGTGGATTCGGGGAAGGTGGGCCGATGGCCCCGGACGATCCGCTCGTGGAACTCGGCGCGATGGGCGAGGATCTCCTGCCGGCGCGCTTCGAAGCGGTGCGCGAGCTTCCCTAGGAACTCGATGGCCCCCGTGGTAAGGACGCGCGCAGCGTGGGGGACGGATGGGGCTACGACCCGGACGCGGCTGGAACGCGGCGATCTCGCGTCCACCGGGCGGCCGGGTGCGCTCTCCACGGGGGTTCCGGGCGAAGATCGCACGCCGTTCGGGTTCAGTAGTTTTGCGGCCGGTGGCTCTCACGGAGCGGGCTTGCTGGGAGTTTCGCCACGGAAACATCCGTGATTTCGAACCCAGGTCGTTGGCTTCGAAGGCCAACAGGATAGTCCAAACTACCCCACAAGCCCGCGGGCCGGCTACCGAGGCTCGCGTATTTGGGAGTTGTCGTGCGCCGGCGCGGCGACCGGGGCGCGGGAGAACTCCTCGAGCGTCGTCTGTTGGTCCGAGCCCGGGAAGAGGGTGGCGAGCGACTGGGTAAGGATCTCGACACGCTGGCGGAGATACGGGGGAACGCCCTCCGTCGCCCCCAGGTGGGTGCTGAGCGAGAGGTACTTGCGGATCATCCCCTCGTAGACCGTCGGGAGGAGTTCGCCGTCGCACGTCTTGCTCCTTCGGCCGGGGGCGGTGCACCGCCCGCGCAGCGGGGGCCGGCGGTAGCTCGTGCCGCACACCTTGCAACGGAACTTCTGGGTCGCGAAGCTGCGCAGGTTCCCCATCGCGTCGGGGAGGAAGTGGGTGGTTAGGATGCTGCTAATCGCCTCGGCCGAATCGACCGCCCGTATCTGGGTCATGAGCGTCACCGATTGTTCGACCATCTCGCTCATCGCACGGCCGTCCCGTCCGGCGGAGCGGACCGGCCCCCGCGCGATGTCCTGAGTGTCGTGCGTGAAGGCGTAGCGGTCCAAGGGATGCGCGCCGCCGAGCCGGTGGCCCACCGTATCGAAGAGCGCCTCCACGTCCTTCGCGCTCGCCCCTCGCGCCGCGGCCCGGTAGAACTCGAGGGGATAGCGGTCGTTGAGGTCGATGTGGTGCGCCTCCTTGTCGACCTCGGTCGCGTCCAGGCGGGTCGTGAGGACGAGCGGTTTGTCCATCATCGCGCCACGGCTCTCGGGGAGGTAGGCCCGGGAGAAGTTGAGCAGCGGGTCCATCAGGAGGGTCACGGAGTCCTCGTCCCCGTCGCAATTCCGTCGCTTGGCCGCATGGAAGATCGGGTGCGCGAAGCACGCCTCGGCATCCGAGAACCCGATGATCCGGCCGGCGACCGCGCCGGACGTGTGCGGAGCCAGCGCGGCGACGATCGCACCGATGAGGTCCTCAGGGACCCGGGCACGGTAGAACGGTTCTAGTCCGTAGAGGTGGACGAGCTCGTCGTCGAGGAACTGAGAGAGATGGAGCAGGTACTTTCCGCACGCCGGGGCGACGACGATGTCCTGCGGATGAAGCTCGACCAGCTGATCGGCGCGCTCCAGGGGCCGGCCCGCCCAGTCGACCGGGTAGCCGAGTTCGCGGAGCCGGTCGACGCTCGTTCCGATCTCGAGGGGGCGGAAGTGGGTGAGGGGCAGGTCCATCAGGTCGAAGCGCGCGGTGCCGTCCTGGTAGACCGAGATCCCGTGCACCGCCCGGAGGATCGCCTTATCGATCGGTTCGGGGGTGTGGCCCGACGAGGTCAGCCCCTTGACGCCCTTTACCTGAGGGACGCGGTTGAGCCGCAGCCGCTCCAGGGCGCTGCCCCAGATCTCGTCGATGGGAAAGGGGGCCTGGATGGTGGTCCCGTTCGGCTCGGTATGGGCGCCGCAGGAGCACCGGGACCAGATCGAGCTCTTCGAGCAGACGGGGCAGATCCTGACCCCCAGTTGCACTTGGACGGGAGGTCCCTTCATCGCCCGGCGGACCGCTTCGGCGACGGATCGCGAAGGGCCACCCGCCTCACCGACCGGGAAGAGGCCGTGAACGTTCGGCTGCATCGAGCGCTGGTGCGCTTTCTCCGGACGACCCACGCGAGCGCCGATGCGCGAGGGTCCTCGGGCCATGACGGTCGCTTGGGCGAGCCGGCTCACGTAAGCCAGCGGGTCCGGGTCGACCGGATCGAGAGCGCATTTGCGGATCGGCGCGGGCCCGGCGATCTCCAAGCCGAGCGACCCAACGAGTGCCTTGCTCGATTCCGGCTCTCCCAAGATCTGCCCCGTGGGTCCGCGGGTGTGCAGGAACCCCAAGCGAATCAGCATCTCGCGCCAGACGTCGTCCCAGGGTAGCTCGAGCCGACCGTTCCGCCAGGCACCTGCCCGCTCGACCTGCTCGGCGAGGGCTCGGATCTCGGCACTCGTGAGGTCGTGCCAGAAGAGGAGCCAGCGCGGATGCAGGGGAACGCCGTGACGTTGGGCGAGCTCGAACGATGCCTCGAAGCTCTCGACGCCGGTTCCCTCGCTCTCGGGGACGTGGGCGGCCCGGAGCTCCTCTTCGTGCCAGTCGACGGTGTAGGCTCCCGGTGCAAGCGCGCGATTGTTCTCCAGGAATTCCCCATAGGCGACCAAGATCTCTCCCAGGTCGATGATGCGGCGGATCTTGGGGAGGATTGCCGAGGCGCGATCCACGTCGTGGACCGCCGTGACGGTGCCGTCGGAGAGCTCGACGATCGGGCCTTCGACCAGATCGCAGAGCCCGATCGCGGCCGCCTTCCCCGGGTACTCCAGCTTGAGCTGGGTTCCCACGGCGACGAAGTGTCGAAGGATGACCATGGTCGCCGGGTTGATCGCGCACGCGGCGAGTCCCGTCGTCCTCGCGCGACCGTAGACGAGCCGGAACCCGCCGGGCCGGTTCGGATGCGAGAGGATGGGCCGGCCGCCCACTCCCGCGTCGGCGAGGTACTTGGCGACCGCCCCTTCGTCCTCGTGGGCGGTCGAGTGGCCGAGGTCCCCGAGGAATTCCCATCCCGGGATCCGGAGCTTGTCGACGATCCGCTGGATCTTCGACGCCTTCTGGCACATCCCCTCCGCGATGACGAGGCAGGCACCGCCTCGGATGCCGTTCGTCTTCACGCGGTCGAGGTTGCGGAACGCGCTCACCTCCGCCTCGCCCTCGGTGGCCTCGCCCGAGATGCAGACGGGAACGTGACGGACGACGGTCGATATCTCCTCGGGCGTCGGTACGTACTGCAGATGCTGGAAGTGCTTGTAGAGCGGGATCTCCTCCTGGTACCGACCGATCTCGTCGCGGGAGGCGTGGTACGCCGATAGGTGGAGGTCGCGACGGATCACATCGGCGAGGAGCACGCTGAGCGCCTGCGCGGTGCCTCCGGCAGCGCGTATCGGGCCGGCGTAATACAGCTCGATGTACCGTCCCTCGGCACCGTCGACCAGACGGACCTCGGCGAGACCTTCGAGCGGCGCGACGAGAATCCCTTCGGTGAGGATCGCGAGACCGACCCGAAGCGCGGCTTCGACCCGCTGGGCGATCGACCCCTTGCGCGAGCTGTCGGTCGCGAGCCGCCGGGCGATCGCGACCGCGACCTCCTCCCGTGGCATGGCACGCGCTAGGGTACGGATCTCCTCCGCGATCCCGTCGATGCCGAGGTGCGAGAGCAACTTCTCGACACGACTCGCCATGTCCTGCGCGCGCGGGACCTCCGGACGGACCTCCGGGTCGAGACCGAGGCCCCGCGCTCGCTCGGCGAGCGCGTACCCCCGTTCGATCTCGCTCTCGATCGACCGGAAGTAGGCTTCCACGGTTTGCCCATTGGGCCGCAGGCCATAACGGCGTCCTTGCGAAAACGAGCGATCGGACATGGGCCTGCGTGCGGCGGGTCTCGTCGGCCAACCCCGCAGCCGGGCGCTTCCGATCGACGGGGGGGTAAACGGAACACTCGCGGGCGAGCCCTCTTCGGCTCGGCCATAGGCTACAGCGGCGATGGTTTCCTTGACGGAGACAGCCTCCTCCCCGGGAGCGGGGTCTGCCTGCTCGAGGTCCCGCTCCCGCGCGTGGACGGAATACAACTAAGCTCGGCCGGGGCGAGGTAGCCCCAACGCAAGGGTCGCTGCCTCGCGTGCCAAGGGGGAGCCGTCGAAACCTGCGAACATCGAACGGAGGGGCGGAACCGAAGTCATGGACTGCCTCCCCGAGGTAGGTAATGCTCGACCGCGTCCTCGGTCGCCGGGGAAGAGGGCGGGACCATCTGCTTCGCGGTTCGCAGAAGCGCCTCGAGGGCCTTCACACGACGCGCCAAGAGCGCGTTCTCGCGAAAGTACTCGGACGCACGGAAGTGGGACTCCGCCTCTGCACCGGAGCTCTTGGCCAGCGCCCGCGCGAGTTCGGTGATCCGTCCGTCGAGATCCTTCGCGCGTCCGGGACCGGGGTGCAGAGAGGGCAGGAGAAGAGCGAGCGCTCCCAACCAGCGGTAGAACTCCTCGGGACCGATCGCATCTAGGTCGACCCAGGGCCGCAGCGCCTCGACCACTTCGACCGGCGGCGGCCCCCACGATCCCTCGCGCCTCGATCGCTCGAGCGAGTCGTCGATGATCGGCCCGTTCCGACGTTCCGGCGCTCCGGTCCTTCTGGGGGTCATGCCGCCCTTCCCAGGGGTCATTGGCCTCGCGGGCGGTTCGCGATCCGGATCGAGGTCGCGGGCTGACCCCACAGCCACATCGTCCACGACTCGCGCCAACTTAAGGAGCGGGGACCCGCCCCACGCAGCCCCGTCTTCAAGTAGAGTTCCCGGCTCGGAGGTGGCATCGTGCGCGTCGTGCCTCTGGGTGTCGCGATCGTGGCCTTGGTAGTGGGCATCGCCCTCGTGGGAATCAGCCTCTATGGGGCGGTGGTCACGACGACGAGCACGCCACCCTCCCGAGGAGCTCTTACGATCCGGCCGAGTACGATCGGTCCGCTCCGTGCTACGATCGAGTGGACGCAGGCGGGCTCCGGTAGCGTGGTCTACGTAACCGACCAAGTTCCCTCCTGTTATGCGCCGAGCGGGGTCGTGGCGAGCGGGTCCGGGAACAACGGATCCCTTTCGGTATCGATGAATCCGGGGACGACGTACTATCTGTTCGGATGCGCCATAGGGGGCGTCGTGGTCACGCCCCACTTTAGCTACACTTTGTTCGGGCTCACGATCGAGCTACTCCTCGGGATTCTGTTGATCGTCTCCGGCGCCTTCGCGCTACTGGTTGCGCTCCGCCCGCGCAGTCCGTCCGAGCTTACGGAACACGCCGAGCCCGCGGCGACCAAGGAAGTGACCCCGCCCGCGTCCCCCCTGCCCGAGAACATGCGAGTACCACCGGTGTTCGATGAGCAGGATGCCGACGGAGCGGGGAGCCGATCCACCGAGTAGACGCAAAGGGTTCGCGGGCGGCCGCACGGTCGAAGCCGCCAGGCACATAGGATACGTCGCCCCTGGGCCCCAAATGCCTCAGAGGACACGGATGGCCCGCGGGGCTGCTCTGACGCCGGACCAGGCCCGCCGGCTCTCCGCGTACAACGAGCGCGTCTTCGAGCGCTTTGTCCGGAAGATCCGGAAACTGCCGTCACGCACACCGTACCGCCATGAGGAAACGGGGCACCAGACGATTTTCGATACGCTCGTCCACATCCTCAACGTGCACGAGGTATGGGTGGGGTACATCCTCCAGGGCCGGAACTCGGACCGAGAGCTCGATACCTTGTTCCACGATCCGACCCGCCACCCCAAGAACTGGAAGGGGCTCCGGGCGTACGACCGCCGAGTGTGGGCCCTAGTGCGCGGCTACCTCGCCCGAGCGACCTCTCGCACCCTGGCCCAGCGGGTACGCGCGCCCTCCTGGATGCCGGGGAGGTACATTGCCGCCGATGGGCTCCTGCAGACCATGTTCGAGCAGGCACACCACCTCGGGGAGATCGTTGGCGTCCTTTGGCAACACGATCGCGCACCTCCCGAGATGACTTGGATCCGGGTCGGTCCGTGGCTGGCCGCTTCCGGTCGGCGAAGGACTAGCACGGGGTCCAAAGTCCTTCGTTCCGCAAGGCACTCGTAACTATGTGCCCGACGTAGGTTGAAGGCGTGATGTCGCTTCGGCGCAATCTAGCAGAACTGGCTCGGAGCCCGCTTGTCGTGGGGGTAGTGCTCGCGGTCGCCGTCGCGAGCCTGTTCGTCGCCCCGACCCTTGGAATCGGCACGAATCTGGCGACACAGTCGGCCTCGCTCTCGTCCGGCGGGAGCGCGACGCTCGGTTCCTACGGGAACGTCACGAACGTGACGTTCAACGGAACCGCCGATGGTGGCGTCTATTTCGGCACCGCGACGTACGGATTCGTCGTCAACCGGACCGAGACCAACGTGACGTCGAATGTGACGATGGTCCACTACGAAAAGACCGTAGGCATCACCTACAACCTCGAGTTCTGCCGCCCCAACTGCTCGGCGCCCACCGTGACCGCGAGCATCCACTACACCGCCTACGACCTCCAGAACAGTTGGGCGAACCTCACCGACGCGGCGAGAGTAACCGTGTACGGGAACGGCAGCTTCGACGATTCCTCGTCTGCGAACGTGAGCGCGAACGCCACGGTAGCGCCCGCCATCGGCCTGATCAACGCGACCACGGCGAGCCGCTCGCACGACTACGTTTCC
>JAKAPG010000031.1 GCA_021823085.1 Thermoplasmata archaeon
TCTCCCCGCAGGGCGATCGATGAGGCGATCGGTTTTGACTGTCAGGGCGTCACCTTCACGTACAACGAACCGACGATCTTCCTCGAGTACGCGCTGGATGTGATGCGCGAGGCCCGTCGCCGCGGGCTCTACGCGAACTTCGTGACGAACGGCTACATGACCCCCGAGGCGGTCGCCGCCCTCTCCGGGCATCTCGATGCGGTGAGCATCGATTTCAAGGGAAGCGGCGAGGCGGGGTTCCTGCGCAAGTACATCGCGGCGAAGGACGACACGCCGATCCTCCGGACGATGGAGGGCCTGCACAAGGCAGGCGTCCACGTCGAGGTCACGAACCTCATCGTGCCTCAGGTCGGTGACTCGATCGAGGCGCTGAGGGCGCTCGCACGGGAGGTGCGGGACCGGTTGGGTGCGGACACCCCCTTCCACCTGTTGCGCTGGCATCCGGACTACAAGATGAGGGATCTCCCGGCGACCCCGGTCGAGACCCTCGAGCGGCTCCACGCGGCCGCGCGTGCGGAAGGGCTGCGCTACGTCTACCTCGGGAACGTCTGGGGCCATCCGCTCGAGCATTCGTACTGTGCGGAGTGCGGGGCGATGTCGGTGCGCCGCTACGGATTCACGATCCGGGGATGGTATCTCGACCGGGAGAACCGGTGCCGGGCCTGTGGGGCTCGCGTACCGATCGTCGGAAGCCTGTCGGAGTCGTATCTGCCGACGTTCGCGACGCCGGTCTCGTAGCCGACGGATCGCGCGCTCGAAAGGGCTGCGCTTCGCGCATGCCGGGGCCAGGATTTGAACCTGGGAACTCCTGCGAGAGCAGATCTTGAGTCTGCCGCCTTTGGCCGCTCGGCCACCCCGGCCCACTCGCAGGGGAGCTACCCCGGGTTAAGGACGTTCCGGGCCGCGGCCGTTGTCGATACCGGTGGCGAGCAGTGCTTCGTCCTCGACCGCGGCCGGGGTCCGGCGCCCCAGCCCAGGAGCGGAGGGCGGTGCCGTCGCTCGGCGGAGCCCGATTCGCCGCGCGCGGCCGCATCGAAGGCACGTGCGGACCCGGTGGCCGGAGCGCAGTCGGGTGCGAACGGTGCGCCCCTCGATCCAGTAGACGGAACAGCCCCGGCAGTAGACCTCGCGATACTGGGAGAGCAGCCGCACGTTGTACCGTGCCCCGATTTCCCGTGCCAGTGCGACGTAGCGATTGGCGAGGTCAAGCTCTCCGCGCTGCGACTCCTGCTCGGCGAGCCCGAACAGGTCGTCGATCCGCTCCCGGGCAATGCGGACCATGGCCGCGGTCCTTCGACCGCGCCGACCCGTTCTCACGGGGCCTGGGGACTTTGGCATACCGGGCAGTAGACCGCCCCGGGCGCAATGAGGGTTCCGCAGCGAACGCACGGGATCGGCGGAGGGCCGGTGTAGGGCGCGGTGTAGGCGGGGACCCCCCCGCGAGCGGAGGACGAGGGCGGCGTCGCGTAGTACGTCGTGGGAGAGGTCGCGCCGGGGGGCGTCAGGGCAAGCCCGCCCGGGCCGCCCTCCGTCGCCGGCGTGGGCGCGGTCGAACTCCTCCCTTCCTGCGGGAGCGTATACCCGCACTTCGTACAGAACAACGCTCCCGGTTCCGCGAGCGTCCCGCAGTGAAGACAGACAGGCATACGACACAACTTGCTCGCAAAGTATATGGTCGTTCTCCCGGTGTACGGACCGTTGGCTCTTCGATGCGTGGCGCTGGTCACCCGCGACTCCTCTCTGTATAGCGAGATCGCGGGGGCGTTGCGCGAGCGCAAGATTCCCTGCGTCAGCCTGCTGCCGGGCGATCGAATCCCGGAACGAGTGGCCGCGGTCATCACCACTCCGGACGAGGCGATGCAGGTCGATCATCCCCGGGTCCTCGCCGTACCCGAGGACGGGGACCGTCACGCGCTCTGGACCGCGGTGGGCGACGCGCTGCTCTCTCCTTCGGGCACGAACGAACTGATCGTCGGCGTCGATCCGGGCCCGCGCCCGGGCTATGCCGTGATGAGCGGGAACGCGATCGTCGGGGAAGGGGTGTTCGATTCCCCCGAGGCGAGCGTGCGCTTCGCCGACCAACTTCGTCACCGGTTCCCCTCCCGGTTCATCCGGTATCGAGTCGGATCGGGAGATCCCCCGTCCCGAAACCGGATCGTGAACGGGCTCCTCGGTCGTCGCCGCCACGTGGAGATGGTCGATGAACAGGGGACTACCCCCCGGGGCCACCGTCGGCCGCGCGACATGCTCGCAGCGCGACAGATCGCGGCGACCGAAGGACGGAACGTCCGGGCCCCGATCCCGACGATCGTCACCGATGGCGAGGTCGCGAACCTTCAGAGGCTGAGCCGTATCGGGAGCGAGGGTCGGGTCACGATCCCGCGCTCGGTCGCGCACCGCGTGTTGCGAGGCGAGCTCACGCTCTCGGAGGCCATCGCCGAGGCGGGACGGCCGACGCGGCGACCGGTACCGACCCCGGGCGAATCCCCCTCCCCGCGCGAACTACTTTAACGGGCAGGCCGCTCGTCCGCTCCCGTGACGCTCTCCGCCGAAGTGGTGGCCCGCCTCCGTCGCATCGCGCTCGAAAACGCGATCGAGCACGGGGACGCCCCGCGCTCGGGCCCCGTCGTCGCCCGGATCCTCAGCCAAGACGCCTCGCTGCGATCGCACGCCGGCGCCGTCCGCGCCGAGGTCGAACGGATCGTAGCGGAGATCGGCACGATGGACCCGGGAACCCGCGCGTCGGAGCTCGCCGCTCTGGGGGGTCCCGAAGCTCGCGCGCCCCGCACGGAACCCGCAGACCGCGGAGGAGAGTTTCCGGAGCTCGTCGGCGCACGTCCGGGCGCGGTCGTGCTGCGGCTCGCCCCCTTCCCGAGCGGCGCGCTGCACATCGGCCACGCTCGGATGATCTACGTGAACGACTACTATCGACGGCGCTACTCGGGCAAGCTGCTCCTGGTCTTCGACGACACCGCCGGTTCGGAGGAGAAGAAGGTTGAGACCGAGTTCTTCGACCTCATCCGAGGCGACCTCGACTTCGCGGGGGTCCGGCCGGACGAGGTCTACTACAAGTCCGACCGGATCGCCGCATTCTACCCGTACGCTCGTCGCACGATCGAGGCTGGCGGGGCCTACGTCTGTCGTTGTCCCGCGGAGCTACTGCGAGCGAACCGGGCGGCCGGCGTCGCCTGCCCGGAGCGCGGGCAGACCGCGGAGGAGACGATGCGCGAGTGGGACCGGATGCTGAAGGGAGAGTATCCGACGGGTTCGGCCGTGCTTCGACTCCGGACCGACATGAAGGACCCCGATCCGGCGTTCCGCGACCGGGTCCTCTTCCGATTGAGCGACATCGATCACCCGCGCGTCGGGCATCGCTACCGCGTCTGGCCGATGCTGGAGTTCTCCTGGGCGGTCGACGACCTCGAGCTCGGCATCACCCACGTGTTGCGCGGGAAGGATCTCGTGATCGAGGATCGGATGGAGCGGTTCCTCTGGAACCTCTGGAAGGTGAAGGGCGCCGAGTTCGTCCATTGGGGGGTCCTGCGGATCCGAGAGGCGAAGGTTTCGAAGAGCAAGTCCTACCGCGAGGTGAAGACCGGGGTCTTCGATGGATGGGACGACCCGAGGACCTGGTCGCTGCGATCGCTGGATCGACGCGGGATCACCTCCGAGGCGGTCCGGGCGTTCATCGCGTCCTTCGGGATGTCGCTCTCCGACATCGAGGTGCCCGCGGAGTCCTTGTATGCCGAGAACCGCAAGCGGATCGACGCGACGACCCTGCGCCGCTCCTACGTCGCGGACCCGGTGGAGGTCTCGGTGAGCGGTTGGCCCGCCGGCCTGGAGAGCGCGGAACTCCCCAACCATCCCGATCATCCCGACCTCGGGCGCCGCACGGCGGCGGCCGGGCCGAAGTTCTATCTCGCGCGGAAGGATGTGCTGGCGCATGCCGGCCAAGAGGTCCGGCTCAAAGACCTCGCGAACATCCGGCTTCCCGCCGACATCCCCGACGGGATCGAACGCGTCTGGGCGGAGTTCACCTCGAAGGAGAACCGGCGCCTTGCGCGCCTGCAGTGGGTGGGGGCCGCGAACGCGGTCGCGGTCGATGTGCTCGGCATCGACGGACAGCACACGAAGGGGGTGGGCGAGGGAGCGCTCCTGCGCGCGGAGCCGCGCCAGCGCTTCCAGTTCGAGCGGGTCGGGTTCGTCCGGCTCGACCGGGACTATATCCCTCCCGAGGTTCCGGTGCGCGTGGTCTACGGGCATCCGTAGCCGGCACGCTAGTTTATGGAGGACCGGCAGCCTACCGCGCCCGCGATGCGCTACTCCCACACCTCGATCACCGTGCGCTCCATCGACGAGAGCCTGCAATTCTACACGCAGGTCCTCGGACTCGTGCCGGCGGGGCGGCGTCGCATCGAAGAGAACCACGCGGAGATCGCGTTCGTGAGCGACCCGGCCACGGGCGCGCGGATCGAGTTCACCCACTGGGATGGGAAGGACCGCTTCGAGCCCGGCGAGCAGCTCGACCACATCGCCTTCGAGGTCGAGGACTTGGACGCCGCGCTCGCCCGTGCCCGGCAGCACGGGGCGAGAGTCGGCAAGCCGCCGTACGCCCTCGCCGGTCGGCCCGGCCGGATCGCGTTCCTGATCGATCCGAACGAGGTCTGGATCGAGCTGATCGACCGGGCCCCGCGCCCCTCCTAGTGCGATCGTGGGCAGCACGACCGTGGCGGATGCAGCGAAGTCCGCACCTGCGGAGCTATCGGCCGTCCTCGGGGCGACGTTCTTCGTCCGGTTCGCCTTCGGCATCGCAACCGCGGTCTTTGCGAGTTATCTCGCCGGCTACGACACGGGGCTCCAGCCGACCGAGGTGGGGATCATCGGCATCGTCACCGCGATGGCGTCCGTCGCGGAGTTCTCCACGGTCGTCTTTTCCGGCATGGCGGCGGACCGCTGGGGGCGCTGGCCCGTGCTCGGCATCGGGATGGTCGTGGCGGCCGCGACCACGCTCGGCTTTACCGTCACGCGCTCGGCGATCGCGCTCGGCGCCCTCAACTTCGGGTTCGGGATCGCGAGCGGAGCGATTCTCGCGGCGAGCCTCGCCGTCGTGGCCGACGACGCCCCGGTGGACCAGCGCGGCCACGAGATGGGGCGTTTCGACGCCGTCAACCTCGCGGGATGGATCGTGGGCTTCGCCGTGGGCTTCGCCGCGCTCGGCGTTCTGCCCAACGACCAGCTGCGGTGGGCCTTCCCGATCGGGACCTCGCTCCTCGCGGTCGGGATCGTGTACGCGGCGCTGAGGCTCCGGGCAGCCCCGTGGCGCGCGAAGGCCCCCGTGGGCCCGGGCCCGTGGAGTCAGGTGGGCCGCATCTGGGGAGATTCGAACGGCGGTACCCCACAGATCCGACGGCAGATCGCAATCGTCACGGTTCCTTGGTTGGTGATCTACATGCTGGTCGGGACCGTCCTCGTGTTCCTGGGCAGCTCTGCGGGGAGCGTGGGGATCTCCCCCCTCTACCTCGCCGTCGGGATCGGGGCGGGCGGGCTCGCGCTCACCCTGACCCAGCCGGCCTACGGCTCGCTCGCCGACCGATTCGGGACGACACGCATGATGCTCGTCGGAACGGGCGGTTTCGTCGCTCTGCTCCTCGGCGCCGCGCTGATCGCGACCTACGGCCCCTCGATCCCGGCGCTTGCGGTGACGGGGCTTGGCGCGATCGGCGCGCTCGGCTACGGGCCGGCCGCGCTCGCCGCGCTGGCCGACCTCACGCGAGCCACCTCGCGTGCCACCACGATGGCGATCTACACTCTCTCGATCTCGCTCGGGATGACGATCGGTCTGTTCGCCTCGACCCAGCTCTACAGCGCGCTTCGGGCGACCGGCCTGGACGCCTTCTTCGGGATCCTGGCGGTCGCGCTCGTCGGCCTCGCTGTCGCCCGATGGCGCGAAGCACCGGGGCCTACGACTCCGGCTCGATGATGATGTGGCGGATCGCCGGGAATTCGACGCGCAGGCCCGCGGCGATCAGATCGACCTCCCGCTCGAGGTGGTCGGTCGTGAGCTCGTCGATGAAGTTCACGCGCAAGGCGATGATCGCGTCGTCCGGGCCTAGCATCATCGACTGGAGCGAGCGGACGCGGCGGATGCGGGGGTCGCGCTCGACGAACGCGAGGATCTGTCGGGCCACTTGGGGTGGGATCGACTTGCCGATGAGGAACTCCCGGCTCTCGGCGCTGATGACGAAGCCGCCGGCGATGAGCAGCCCCCCGACGAGGCACGCCGCGATGCCGTCCGCGATGTCGATGTGCAGGACCGCGACGAGCCCGATCCCGACGAACGCAACGGCGCTCGCCCCGATCGAAACGAGGTCCTGGAAGAAGATGGTCTTCACACCCAGGTGCGCGCTCTCCATCAGGGTCTGCACGGTCTCCCGGGACCGGCGCAGCTCTCGGAGCGCGACCAGGACCCCCGCGACGCTCGCGACAAGCGAGATCCCTACCACAATCACTCCTCCGAACGGATTCGAGATCGTGGTCGGGCTGTAGATCCGCTCGATACCCGTGATCAGGACGATGAAACCGGCGACCGTGAACGCGATGAACGACGCCATGAACGCCCAGAAGAACCGCTCCTTGCCGAACCCGAACGGGTGATCCGGGGTCGGCTCGCGTTGAGATGCGTAGTACCCCCAGAGGATCAGCCCCGCCCCGGCGAGATCCGTGATCGAGTAGATGGCTTGGGAGAGGACGGCGCGGCTGCCGCTCGGGATCGCCACGAGGAGGTTGATGACGAAGAGTGCCGCGTTGATCGACAACGTCGCGTAGATGACGGCCTGCGGACGCATCGGGGGGACGAGATCACCTCGGGTTGTCGATGGATAGCACGTCCCCGCCTTAGAGGCTCGCACCCACGGCTTTGGTCTCGGACCGGGCGCGCCGTGCCCGGAAGACCTCGAGCGGGGACCAACCGTTAAATCGCCGACCCCGCTTCGCCGGGACGGTCATAGGATGTCGGAAAGTTCCTCGTCCTCGGCTCCGCATCCGCACCCGAATCCCGTGGGTGCGAAGGCGGCGCACCCCCACCTGCGCGCTCGCCTGTCCGAGATGGGGCTTTCGTTGGGCAAACACGCGCGCCTCAAGCGGATGCTCTACGGGCACGGCCCGGGCGGCGGCACCCTGTTGGTGCTCCCCATCGACCAGGGACTCGAGCACGGTCCGGCGGACTTCTTCGAGAACCCGGAGGCCCAGGATCCGGCCTACCAGTTCGAACTGGCCCGCGACGGCCGATTCAGCGCCATCGCCTTGCACGTTGGCCTCGCCGAGAAGTACTTCTCCGAGTACGCCGGCGAGGTTCCGCTGATCCTGAAGCTCAACGGAAGGACCAACATTCCTCCCGACGCGGAGGCGTTCAGCCCGCTCACGGGGACCGTCGAGGACGCGGTCCGCCTCGGAGCGGATGCGGTCGGATACACGATCTACGTTGGTTCTCCGGCGCAGGACCGCGACTTCCGACAGTTCCAGGAAGTGCGGGCCGAGGCGGACCGCTTCGGAATGCCCGTGATCGTGTGGGCGTATCCGCGCGGAGAGTTCGTGGCCAAGAAAGGAGGAAGGGATAGCCTGTACGCGATCGACTACGCGGCCCGGGTCGCGCTCGAGCTTGGCGCGGACATCGTGAAGGTGAACTACCCCCGCCGATCGGAGAAGGACCGCGATTCACCGCCGCCGTACAACCAGCTCGACCTTACCCCGGACGAGATGTTCCACCGGGTGGTGAAGAGCGCAGGCCGGGCGATGGTGCTGGTCTCGGGCGGGGAGAAGATCTCCGACGCCGACCTACTGAAGAAGGTACGCTCCTCGATGGACGCCGGAGCGACCGGCATCATCTTCGGCCGGAACCTGTGGCAGCGCCCCCGGAACGACGCGCTCGTCCTCACGAGGGAGCTGCATGCGATCTTCCGAGACTACGTACAGCCGCCCTAAGGACCGCTCGTTCCCATTGTGGGTCATCGTCCGGGGGGACGATCATCCGAAGGCGTGCACCGGCCGCCGGCTCCTCGCGCGCCGCGTCGCACGGAGGCTGCCCCGGATCCGACCCGTACCGCCCATCGTTCTCGACCCGTACGCTCCGACCGTTCTCTCGCGCAGCGACCGGGGAACGGCCCGCGAAGGCGGCATCGCGGTGCTCGACTGTTCGTGGAACGCTCTCGCTCGTCGGGCTTCGCGCGGCGTCCCGCACGTAGGCGATGGGTGGGGGCCGCGTCGACGACTTCCCTTCCTCCTCGCGACCAATCCGCAGCACTTTGGCCGCCTCGCGGAACTGAACACGGCCGAGGCCCTCGCGGCCGCCCTCACGGTCCTAGGCGAACGATCTCGCGCCGAGGAGATTCTGTCCGGATTCCACGGCGGACCGACCTTTTTCGAGACGAACGCCGAACGACTGAAGCGCTACGCCGCGTGCCCGGACCCCGGGGCCACCCGGCGAGAGGAACGGAGGATCTTCGGCGGGTACTGACGTTCGGAAGGGTACCGGTCGGTCTTCGTAGGGCCCGATGCGGACCGTACGACTATCGACGGCACCATATCTCTATGGAGTAAACTATAGACTTCATCGAAATACTATATATCTTCCTCTCGGACTGCTGGGTTCGATGATCGGAGCGCAAACCATGGGCGACCCGCAGGGCCGCCAACGACCGGCACGACGGCGGTCCCTACCCGGCCGTCGCGTCGAGCTCGGGCCGAACCCCGAGCCGGAACACCTTTTCCGAGAACTGATCGCGGCCTATCTGGCGGGCTCGAGCCGGATCACAATCCACCAGCAAGGGGGCGTGCGAATCCCTACCCGTGCGGTCGTGGAGTCGTTCCGAAGCCGGATCGATGGGCCGGTGGCTATCGGCGAGGAGGACGCGGACCTCGTCCTGTTTAACCTCGATCCGAACGAACATCGAAGCATCGCCACGGTCACGTTCCGGCAGGGTCAACACGCCCTCGATCTTCTGCGCGAGGCCGGGCGGGAACCCAAGGAGCCGATCTCTGAGGCCGAGTGGGCAGCCCGGGACGACGTGGTCGACCGGCTGGCCTGGGAAGTCCATCGTCTGGTGACGATGCGCCGGCAGCAGGGTCGTCCCCACCCCGGCGTGGCCGAGGGGCGTCTCGATCCCGTCGGTTGGCTCGAAGCGTCCCGGTCGCTCGAGCGCATCGGCGATCACGCCGTACTGATCGGTGTTCATCTCGCGACGTGGCGGGCGACGCGTCCCGGCGAAGCCGAACGGCGCCTTCTCGACGAGTACTACCGGCAGGCTTGCGACTACGTCTCGAGCGCGCTCGTCCTGTTGGGGGATCCACGGCCCGGGTCCGCGAACGCCGCCCTCGATCTCGGCGAGGCGCTCCGCGTGACAGCGCAGACCCTGCTCGATCGCCTTCTCGCGGCCCGTGTCTCGGCTTCGCCCCCGCCTCCGAACGCGATCGTCGCCTTGGGCTGGGTTCTCCATTCTCTGGAACGCGTCGTCGCCTATGGGGAGGACCTCGTGGAGATCGCGCTCGATCACGCGCGGGGGCCGTGGCAGGACGGGGAGGGCGAGTCCGTTTCCGCCATCCCGTCCGGTGCCGAGTTGTCGCGCGGGAGAGCTCGCACGTCCGTCGGCGTGCGCGATTCACGGGCTGCGAGCCGTACCGGGACAGCGACGGCATGTCCCGCGATCCCGCTCCCGGACCGAGCCGATCCGCTCTCGGTCGCGCACGACCCTTCCCTGTCCGCTTTGAAGCGAGACGTAGGAGGAACCGAACACCATGAGTAGTGGAAATCCAGCGCCCCCATCGACGAACGACAGCCTTGTCTCCCCGGGCCGGCGCCCGCGGCGGCGGGCGACGGTCGGAGTCGGTGCGGCCGTCGTCATCGCGGTCGTGCTGCTGGCCGCGGGGATCGCGGGCGGGTACTTCATCGGGACGTCGACCGGCTCGAAGAGCGCCACTTCCGGGCAATCGTACACGCTCACCGAGACAGGGTCGACCCTGATCTACCCGTACCTGAACCTGCTCGCGCCGAACTACACCGCGCTCTATCCCAGCATAACGGTCTCACCGGCGGGAACCGGTAGCGGTGCGGGGATCAGCGGGGCCGAGGCGGGTACGGTCGACATGGGTGGCACGGACGCGTATCTGCTCCCGGCGACGGCGAGCCAGTACAATCTGATCAACGTGCCGATCGCGATCTCGTCGCAGTACATCTTCTACAACCTCGGGCCCGGCTTCGCAAACGTTCACTTGAACCTGAACGGAACCGTGCTCGCCATGATCTGGTCCGGGGACATCACACACTGGAACGACCCGTTGATCCAGGCGGCGAACCCGGGCGTAACCCTCCCGAGCACGACCATCACTCCGCTCCACCGATCGGACGGCAGCGGCGACACGTTCCTGTTCACGTCGCTGTGCTACCTGTCCTGGAAGGGATGGGTGGGCGGTTACGGCACGACCTACACGTGGGTCGCTGGCCAGCCGGGCTACACGGGGAACGCCGGAATGGTCACGGGCCTGTCCACGACCCCGGGCGGGATCGCCTACATCGGCGTCAGCTACCTCGCTCAGGCCCGGGCCGCAGGCCTCGGTTGGGCCGCGCTGGGAGACCAGGCCGCGAACATCGACGGCACGAACACGTCCAACTACGTTCTGCCCTCGCCTCAGAACATCAGCGAGGACGTCAACCTGGGCCTGGCGAACCTGCAACCGCCCAGCGTGGCGATCAGCCTGATCCTGGGCGGAGTACCGGGCGCGACCAACCTCCAGCTCGGAGCGGGTGGAACCCTCCCCACGGCCACGAACCCCCACCCGTACCCGGACGTGAACCTCGAGTACCTGCTGATCTCGACCCACCCTGCGAACCCCTCGAAGCAGAAGTGGGTGGTATCGTTCTTGGAGTGGGCGATGTCCTCGGGCGACACCAGCGCACGTCTCGATGTGGTCGGGTTCCTGCCACTGACCCCGGCGGTCATCGGGTACGTTATGGCGGCGCTGGCCACGGTCCAGATCGCGGCCTAGGAAGAGGGAGCATCGTTGGCGTACCGGACCCAGCCCCAACCCATTCCCCCGGCGAAGCCCGAGGCTTCGCCGGCCCCTACCCATGGCCAC
>JAKAPG010000032.1 GCA_021823085.1 Thermoplasmata archaeon
CCTCGAGATGGGTTAACCGATTTTGTCCGGAGTCATTCGGATAGAGCGGCGATGCCCGAGGATCCAGTGAGCGAACCCTGGGCTCGGGGTCGGCGGCTCACGCCCGGCCATTCTTCGGTCGGCCTCCGCTTCCGCCCCCTATACGCTCTTCGAAGCGACATCCCTCACGGAACGTCCCCGAGGTCCGTCGGAGAACGGGCGGACCTGCCGGCGCCGGGCCAAGCCTTTTGTGCCGTAGCTCGGTCGGCCGACTTCGCAACATGTCCACCCCAGGGCAAGTCGATGTCGCGTTGCCGGACGGCCAGCACCTTTGGGTTCCGGCCGGAACGGCTGCGGGAGAAATCCTCCGGCGCTGGAACCCGAAAGATGCGGGCAAGTACCTCGCCGCGACGGTCGACGGCCGGCCGACGGATCTCGAGCGGCCCGTGGATCGACCTTCAAAGCTCGCGCCGCTCACCTTCGAGGATCGCGCCGGACGCGACATCGTGCAGCACTCCGCCGCCCATCTGGTGGCCAAGGCGCTGACGGAGGTCGTCCCGGGCGCCCGCCCGACGCACGGCCCACCGACCGATGAGGGGTTCTACTACGACTTCGACGTTCGGCCGCTGACTTCGGAGGATCTCGATCGCATCCGATCGAGCGTCCGGATGTCGGTCGAAGCGCGGGAGCCCTTTCATCGAAAGGACGTCTCGCGCGCCGAGGCGGAGTCGATGTTCGCCTCCAACCCCCACAAGCTGCGCTACCTCGCGGCGGCGAAGCCCGGCGAGTCCGTGTCCGTCTACTATACGGGAGACCGGTTCGTGGACCTGTGCCGCGGCCCTCACGTCCCGGACACGGGCTGGCTCGAGGGCACGTACATCCTCGGGCATTCCGCGGTCATTTCGGAGACGTCTCCCGGCACCCCGACGCTCCAGCGCGTGCGAGGCGTGGCGTTCCCGACCCGCCACCAACTCGACGAATACCTCAAGCTGCGCAAGGAGGCGGAAGCGCGGGACCACCGGATCCTCGGTCCACGGCTGGGACTCTTCGCCTTCCTGGAGGAGATCCCCGGGTTCCCCGTCTGGCTTCCGAACGGGATGATCGTAGTCCACGAGTTAGAGCAATTCGCCCGCGAGGGGTTGCAGCGGGATGGGTACGTCGAGGTTCGGACCCCTCTCATGTTTCCCCAGACGGTCTTCGAGGAGAGCGGGCACTGGGAACACTACCGGGAGAACATGTTTGTCTCGACGATCGAGGGCCGAACGTTCGGATGGAAGCCGATGAACTGCCCGGGAGCTATGCTGATCTTCCGCTCGCGCGCGCGCAGTTATCGGGAACTGCCCTTGCGGCTCGCCGAGTTCGCACCTCTCCATCGCTTGGAGGCCAGCGGAACGCTCCATGGGCTGACCCGGGTACGGGAGCTGGTCCAGGACGACGCGCACCTCTTCGTGGCCGAGGAGGACGTCGTGCCCGAGATGCGAAAGCTGCTCGAGTGGGTCCGAGAAGCGTACGCGATCTTCCGGCTCGAGTACACGTACGAGCTCTCGACGCGGCCCACGGGTTCCCTGGGCGACGAGGAGGGCTGGGAGCGAGCGGAGTCCACCCTCGAGATGTTGCTCAAGGAGTCCGGTGTCCCGTACCGGGTCTCCCCGGGCGAAGGGGCGTTCTACGCTCCCAAGATCGATATTCACGTCCGCGACAGCCTCGGACGACCGTGGCAGACGGGGACCATTCAGCTGGATTCCCAGATGCCTCGGCGCTTCCGCCTCGAGTACCAGGGCGCGGATGGCCAGATGCACACTCCGATCGTCATCCACCGTACAATCCTTGGAACCTGGGAACGCTTCTTCGGCGTTTTCCTGGAGCACTGCGCGGGCTGTCTGCCTCCCTGGCTCGCGCCCGTCCAGGTCCGGATCTTCCCTGTGACGGAGGCCCAGGCGGCAGCGGCCCAAGGGTACGCCCACGAGCTTTCCCGCGAGGGGCTTCGGACCGAGGTTTCCGACACGAGCGAGACCCTCCCGAAGCGAATCCGCTCCGCCGAGATCGAACGGATCCCGTACATGGTGGTGATCGGGGAGAAGGAGGTCGCCGACGGCTCCGTATCGGTCCGGACCCGAGGGGAGAAGGGCGCGAGGTCGCGGTCACGGGCGGAATTTGCCGCCCACGCGACCGAGCGTGTGCGCACAAGGGCATTCGAACCCTAGCTTCCTGACGAGAAGCTGGGCGACCGGGCGCCCCTGGAGCGCGACCCAAGTTTTAAAACGCCGTCCCGCTACGCCACGACCGGCCGAGCAGGGGATTCATGGGCGTCAGCACAGGGCAACTGGAGCTGTTGATCGTACTGGCCTCGTTGCTGGGACTCGCCTACGCCGCGGTACAGTCCATCTTCGTCCTGCGTGCGGACGAGGGCGACGAGCGGATGAAGGAGATCTCGCGGGCGATCCGGGAAGGCGCGAACGCCTTCCTGCGCCGAGAGTATACCATCGTGTTCGTAGCCGCAGTCATTCTCGCGGTCGTCATCGCCGTTGCCTTTGGGATCACCGGCACGGGACCACGGCTCGCGGTCGGATTCCTCTTCGGGGCCTCCGGTAGCGCCCTCGCGGGCGGCGTGGGTATGTACATCAGCGTCCGGGCGAACGTCCGAACCGCAGCCAAAGCTCGCAGCGGGGATCTCCCCGCGACGATGGCGTTCGCATTTCGCGGTGGCACGGTCACCGGGCTCAGTGTCGCCGGCCTCGCCCTCCTCGAGCTCGTCGTGTTCTACTGGGCCTTCAACGGCAACGTCCTCGACATGGTCGGGCTTCTCTTCGGAGCATCCCTGATGAGCCTCTTCGCTCGCGTCGGCGGTGGGATCTACACGAAGGGGGCCGACGTCGGGGCGGACATCGTGGGCAAGGTCGAGGCGGGGATCCCCGAGGACGACCCGCGCAACCCTGCGGTCATCGCGGACAACGTAGGGGACAACGTCGGCGACTGCGCGGGAATGGCAGCCGACCTCTTCGAAACGTACGTCGTCACCGCGGTCAGCGCGATGCTCCTCGCCTATCTGATCGCAGGCTACGCGGTCACGGGATCGAGCACGCCCTTCGCAATCCTCTTCCCGAACGCGATCCTGTTCCCCCTCGCCATCTGCGCGTGGGCGATCGTCGCGACCCTCGTAGGAATCGCCTTTGTCCGGATGCGGCCCGGCGGCACGATCATGGGCGGGCTGTACCGCGGCCTGATCGCGACGACCGTGATCGGGATCGTCGGGTTCTACGTTCTCGACTACTTCCTCATGGGATCGAACTGGGGAATCTTCGTGGCGGCGGTCCTCGGACTGGTCGTCATGATCCTCATCGTCGTCGCGACGGATTACTATACCGGGAACTACGGCCCGGTCAAGCGCATCGCCGAAGCCTCTCAATCCGGCGCGGGACCGACGGTCATCACCGGCCTCTCCGTAGGTCTTCAGGCGACCTGGATCAGCGGGATCGTCATCGTGTCGGCGACCCTGATCTCGTTCGTCGCGGTCGGCTGGATGGGCTGGACGACCGCCCCCAACATCTACCTTGGGCTCTACGGCATCGGGATCGCGGCCGCGAGCATGCTCGCGGTCACGGGAATGATCATCTCGATCGACGCGTTCGGCCCGATCACGGACAACGCGGGCGGCATCGCCGAGATGGCCGAGCTCCCTGAGGCGGCCCGCAAGGTGACCGACCCGCTCGACGCGGTCGGGAACACGACCAAGGCCGTGACCAAGGGCTACGCGGTCGGTTCGGCCGTTCTGGCGGCGCTCGCCCTCTTCGCGGCGTACACGTTCGCGACCGCGAGTGCCGCGGGAGATTCTTGGACGTCGTTCGTCAGCTACCTGAGCCTGACGAACCCCCTGCTCCTCGCTGGGCTGGTCGTCGGCGCGATCCTGCCGTTCTTCTTCACGTCGTTCCTCATGAACGCCGTCGGCGTCGCCGCGCAGTCGATCGTCTTCGAAGTCCGCCGTCAGTTCCGGGAGATTGCGGGCATCCTGGAGGGGAAGGCGAAGCCGGAGTACGGGAAGTGCGTCGACATCGTCACGGTCACGGCGCTCCGGCAGCTGGCGGTTCCGGCGATCATTGGCGTCGCGACCCCGCTGATTGTCGGGTTCGTCCTCGGCCCGATCGCCCTTGCCGGGGTCCTCCTCGGCGTCATCCTTGCGGGCTTCCCTCTCGCCATCCTGATGACCACCGGCGGCGCCGCCTGGGACAACGGCAAAAAATACATCGAGTCGGGCCACTACGGTGGCAAGCACTCCGACGCGCACAGGGCCGCCGTCGTCGGCGACACGGTCGGCGACGCGACCAAGGACACGGCCGGGCCCGCGATCAACCCGCTCATTAAGGTTGTGAACACGATCTCAATCCTCTTCATCGCGCTCATCGTGGCGCACTCCGTGATCGGGATCGTCGGGTTTGGGATATAGTACGAACCGACGCCGGACCCGTGCGATCCATCGGTCCCGGCCGCTCGGCGATCCGACCGCGACGGCCGGCCCTGCCGATCGAGGGGACCCCGGCTCGCGGGGCCACGGGACGCCCGCTCGTCGATCGGGTCTACGCGTAATGGCTGAGGCTCGCGCGTTCCTTTGCCGACTCGCCGCGCTCGGTGCCCCGCTCCTCGCGGCGCTTCTCCCGGTCGCACTCCTCTTCGGTGACCCAGGAAAGCTGCACGTCCTCGGGATGGTCGTGGGCGATGAACACGCCCGCCTCGAATGCGCTCGACAATAACTCTTCGAGGTTGTCGGCATCGTTTCCCTCGAGCCGGCCGGCCAGCCGCCAGTACCAGTCCGGCGCCTTGCCCGCGGCTTGCAGATACTCGGTGATGAGATCGTAGATCGCGGTCCGGGAGTCGGTCAGCCGCACGTGCAGGTGGCGGTCGTGGTCGTCCGCTGGGGCGTCGAGGGGAACGTTCGCCATTGGACCGTTCGATGCAAGAGGCCCGCTTAAGCTCCCCGCCCGCGAGCTGGGCGACCCTTCATGTGGACCGCCTCCATGCTCCTGTACGCCGATGATGCCCTCACCCCGGCCGACCCGCCCCCCGCCCCCGCCGCCTTCGACGGGGGAGGCCGCGGCCCCGAACGCCCGCTACGTGTACCTCGTCGCCCGCCTTCGAAACCGACAGATCACCATGGAAGAGGCGACGGAGCTGTTCGGACTGATGGACGAGACGGTTCGAGTGCTCCGGGCCGCGGCGGCCGCACGCGTGCTCGCGCCGGTGCCACCCCCACCCCGGACCGAAGCGAAGCCCACGCCCGCGGCGCCCGCGCCCGTGGCGATGGGGGGTATGACGAGCGACGACATGCTCGCTGCCGGCATCCTCCTGATCGGAGCCGGTGCGGGCGTCAGCGCCGCGCTGCGCGAGCGCTCGAAGTCCGGACCTCGAGAGTCCTCTCCTTCCGGTGCTCCTTCCGATACTCGCACCTAGTGGCCCAAGGAGCGCCGTGACCCGGGACCCGTTCGTCTTCGCTCACCTCGCCGACGCGCATGTGGGGGCTTGGCCCCGCCAGCCCGCCGTTCGGACCGAGCTGCGCGACAGCGTCCTGCGAGCGATCGCGCACGCCGAAGAGATTCGCGCTGAGTTCCTCCTCATCTCCGGCGACCTCTTCCACACTCCCGTGCCGGACCCGGCGGAGGCGGCTCCGGTGACCGCGGCGCTCCGTCGCCTCGTCGACGCCGGCACGCGGATCTACGCGATCTACGGCTCGCACGACTACGTCGCGCACAAGACCAGCTGGCTCGATGTGCTCGCCGAGGCCGGTGTCTTCGTTCGTGTCGCTCCCGAAAGCGTTCGTTCCGAGGGGACCCGGTGGGCCCTTCCCTACCTCGTGGACGAACCGACCGGAGCGGTCATCGCCGGCATCTCGGGCCGTTCCCACGGATTGGACCGCGAGTACTTCCGCGCGGTCGACTCCGAAGCATTCCGAGGCGCCCCGGGATTCCACGTCTTCCAGTTCCACGCGGCGGTGGAGGACTACCTTCCCGAGAACTTGCGCGGGAAGATCCACGGAATCCTGCGCTCGGACCTTCCCGGAGGCTGCCAGTACTACGCCGGGGGCCATATCCACGTACCGTACGAGGGCGAAGGGCCCGAAGGGGGCCTCCTCGTGAATCCCGGTACGATCTTCGGGACCAGTATCTCCGATCTCGACGCGCAACGGACCTACCAGGGCCGTCACGGTCTCGCGGTAGTTCACGTCGCCCATGGGAAGCCCCGACTGTCCTACTTCGATGCCTGCCGACCGTCGGTGAGCCGGGAGGATGCGATCGTGGTCACGGCTCGGACCAGGGAGGAGCTGCGCGAACTGATCCTCGCTCGGGGCCGAGCGGCCGCCCCGGCGTCTGCCGGCCGTCCGGCCGCCGTCCGTTTGGACGGGGACCTCGGCGAGCGCTCGTTCGCCGAGCTCGGGATCTCCGAGGCGACAGCGGCGGCCCGAGCGGCGGGGGTCCCCGTTGAGGTCCTGATCGGGGATATCCGCCAATCGGAGTCCGTGGGCGGATCGGTCCAAAGCGAGAGCGAGATCGAGCGCGAGGAGTTCGAACGCCTGAGCGAACAAGCCACCGACGAGACTCCCTGGGTTCGGGGAGCGGAGGGTCGGGCGACGCTGCGCGAGCTTCTGCACGAGCTCGGCACGCCGCGAGGCGATGGAGAGGCCGCCGCCGACTACCTGGAGGCCCGTCGGGCGGGAGCGTTGCGGATCCTGAACGTGCGCCGGCCCGGTCCTCGTTAGGGGGTTATCTCCGTGCAGCTGCGTCGGCTTCGCCTTCGGAACATCCGCAGCTACGAATCGGCCGACCTCGAGCTCGGGCCGGGCACGACCCTCATCGCCGGCGACGTCGGGACCGGGAAGACGTCGCTCCTGTACGCGGTCGAAATGGCGCTGTTCGGCTTCGCGGAGGTCGAGGCCACGTACCTCGTCCGCCACGGCGCGATCCACGCCGAGGTCGCGGTAACGCTCGAGGACGAAGGGCACACCTACGAGATCGGTCGCGCGTTCCGGCGGCTCACGCGCCGAGGAAAGGAGACCTTTGAGGTCGAGCGACTGAGCTACTCGGAGGACGGAAGCCGGGCCGCCTACTCCGCGACCGAGCTCCGCCAGCGTGTGATCGACCTCTTCCGGTTCCCGGACAATCCGAACCCACGGGCCCATTCCGACCTGTGGCGCTGGGCGGTCTATGTTCCGCAGGAGCGGATGCGCGAGGTCCTTGTCCAGGACCCCTTGGAGCGTCTCGAGACGGTCCGCAAGGCCCTGGGACTCGAGCGCTACCACACGGCCGCGGAGAACGCGAAGGAGGTCGCCGCCGAGATCCGCCAGATCCTGCGGATCCGCAAGGAGGAATCGGAGCACCTACTCCACTGGGTCACCGAACTCTCGGACCGGACGGCAGAGCTCGACCGGCTCGAGCTCCGCCGCATCGAGGTCCGTGAGCTCGAGAGCCACGAGCGCGCTCGCCTCGCCGAGGCCGAAGTCGCCCGGGCCGCGGGGGAGAACGCCCTCTCCGCGCTCCTCGGAGACGTGCGCGAGCTGGAGGGCCTCGAGCGCGAGGACCGGCGCGATGATGAGGGGATCCGGGACGCGGAGCGCCGTCTCGTCGCGCTGCGCTCCGAGCTCGAGCAGTCGGGAACGGCGGGCCTGCGAGCGAAGGAACTCGCGGACCGCATCCACGAACTCGAGGGAGATCGCGGCGAGCTCGAGCGCCAGCGCGTGGGGTTCGAGGCGGAGCGCGAGCGGGTCGAACTCCGCGCCCGGCAGCTCGCGCTCGCGCGGGCCGATCTCGCGACCCAGGAACGGCGAGCGGCCGATGCCCGCTCCGCGGCGAGCCGTTCCCAGCGCGAGGTCCTCGATGCGCGAACGCTATCCGAGCGGGCGGCCGAGGAGGGACCGGCCCGCGCCCCTCCCGAACCGACCCCGAGGACCCTGCCCGCGATCGACGAGGCCATCGCGCAGGCCCGCCGTGCGGAGACGGCAGCGACCGAAGAGCACCTGCGAGCGCGAACGGAATTCGACGAGCTCGGCTCCCTGCTCCGCGCCGGCGTCTGTCCGCGGTGCCATCAAACGGTCGCGCCTCGGGAGTTCGAAATCCACCGCGAGGAGGCCGCCGCTCGGCTCGAGCGCGCGAACGGCGAGCTCGAAGGGGCCCGACGTTCGGTGGTTGCGCTCGACCAGGAGCGGCAATCCCGAGAGCGCTACGAGCGCCTCCTCGAGAGGTTCCGGGAGGCTGAGAAGCGCCGAGAACTCGCACGGATCCAGCTCAGCCGGACCGAGGACCGAGCGCGTGACGCGGAGGAAGCCGCTCGAGAGGCCGAGGCCGCCGTCGAACGGCAACGCGCCGAGGTCGCGCGTCTGGAGGCGATTGCGAGCGCCGATAGCGATTGGCACGCGCGGCGAGCCTCGGCCGAGCGCCGCCGGCTCGATCTCGACCGCCGGCTGGAGACCCTGCGGCAGGAGCGCGAATCGGCGGACGTCGCGCTGCGTCGGTACAAAGAGCTCGAGAACGAGGTTCGCCGGAGCGTCGACGAGGTCGCGGCCCTTCAAGAGCGAAAGGCGGCGCGCGCCGAGAGGGCGGGGGAGCTGCGCGACCGAGCCTCCGGCCTTGCCCGCCAGCGCGAGGAGCTCGAACGGCTTCGTCGGGCCGAACAAGAGGCCCGAAACGAACACGTGCGGGCGACCGGCGCGCTCGTCGCACTCGAACGGGATCTCGCGCATGTGCGCGAACGTCTTTCCGAGGCGGCGCGAGGCTCCCAGGAGCGCGCGCAGCTGGTCGCCGAAGCCCGCGACCTCGAGCGCAAGGCGAGCTGGCTCTCGGGGCCGTACCACGAAGCCCTGGTCCGGATGGAGCAGCGGATCCTCGCCGGTGCGCAGGCGGCCTTCCAGCGCGACCTCGCCCGGTTCTTCCGGACGCTGATCGACGACCCGCTTCTTGAAGCCCGGGTCGACTCTACGTTCCTTCCGAGCGTCCTGATCGACAATGCTTGGACGCCCGCCGACGCGCTGAGCGGGGGGGAGCGGACCAGCCTCGCCCTCGCGTTCCGGCTCGCGCTCGGACGCGTCGTGCGGACCATGGGGAGCCTCCGCCTCGACACCCTAATCCTGGACGAACCCACCGACGGGTTCTCTCCGGAGCAGGTCGTGCGCATGGGAGACCTTCTCGAGGACCTTGGCCTCGCTCAGGTCATCCTGGTTTCCCACGAGTTCGAGCTGAGCTCGGTCGCGGATCGGGTGTTCGAGACGCACAAGAGGGACGGCATCTCGTCCCTCGGAGGTTCCCGAGCCCCTCCGCCCGAAGAGGCCGAGCGACCCGAGCCAGCCCGCCAGGGCCGTCGTCGTCCTCGGGCACCGGGGTTTGCTTCTGCGGAGGCGGGCCCGAGAGAGCGCCCTCCGATCGATACGGAGCCTCCCCGCCCCGTCGCCCGCCCGAAGGGCCGGCATGATCGCTCCTAGAGCCGGCCGCGCGGCCCAACGATAAAACTCGCGAACGCCTCGAACCCTCGATGCCACGACGCAAGTACGGACGCTTACGGAAGGCGATCCCACCGGTCCCACCGGAGAAGTGCCGGTACTGCCGGCTGCATCGGCCGTGCCCGATTCACGGTCGTCCGGCCCGCGGGTAGGGTGCGGCCGAGACCGTCGGGGGCCGGACCGTCCAGGTCTGGAGCCCTTCGAGCTCGAAGGCGAAGTCCGCCGCGTCTCCGCCTGTGGCCTGTACTGCCTTGATCACGTCGCGGCGCCGTTCGAAGTCGCAAAAGAGGAGGAGGTAGCCGCCTCCTCCGGCGCCGACCAGCTTTCCCCCGAGCGCCCCCGCCCCGCGCGCCTTCGCGTAGAGGGCGTCGATATGGGGGTTCGTGATCCCGTCGGTGAACTGCTTCTTCAACTGCCAGCCCTCGTCCAAGAGCTTCCCCATCTCGTCGATGTTTCCGCGCAGGAGCTCGTTCTTCATGTCGACGGCGAGCTGCTTGGTTCCCTCGAGCGCCTCCATCGTCTCGGTGCGACCCTCCACCACCCCCGCCTGCTGGCGCTCGATGATCCCGCCGGAATAGTGACGGGTCCCCGTGTAGCACAGGAGCAGCCGATAGGCGAGCTCGTTGAGGACGTCCCGCGGGATCTTCAGCGGTGCGACAATCGTACGGCCCGCGGAGAACTCGATGAAGTTGAACCCGCCGAACGTCGCCGAGTACTGGTCCTGCCGGCCCCCCTTCATGCCGAGCTCCTCCCTCTCGATACGGTACGCGAGCTCGGCGATGTCGTACGGGGTCCACGGTTCCTTGAGGTAGTGCGCGAAGGCTCCCACGAGGGCGACGCACATCGCCGAGGAGCCCCCGAGCCCGGTGCCGGGGGGAGCGTCCGAGTGCAGGTAGAAGTCCACGGAGTCGGGGCCCTCGGGCCGGCTTCCGCGGGCCGGTCGGAGGAGCTTGAGCGCCGCCTTCACGATATCGAGCTTGCCGTCGTAGGCGAGCTCCGAAGGGTCGGCGTAGCGCGCCGAAACATCGTAGTCGACGCTCGTCACGCCCATGACGCCCTGGCCGTCGGGATTGACCCGGAGCGTCGCGTAGGCGTACTTGTCGATGGTGCAATTCAGCACCGCGCCCCCCTTCTGCTCCGGGAACGGCGAGACGTCCGTACCGCCGCCGGCGAAACTGATCCGCATCGGGGCCCGGCTACGAAGCGTGTACATCTCGCGCCCCGTTCCATGGTCCCGATTCGTAATAGGTGCGTCGGACCCCATCGCCGCCCCCCACCACCGCCACGCCACCGGCTCGTGCTCCCGGCTAGGATGCGATCGCGGGGATCGAGGTGGGAACGACGCGAAACGGAGAAAGATGGAGGCCGACGACGGTCAGCCATAGAAGCCAGGGACCGAGGGATATCCACTCGGCGCCCGCCGCGGAGAGAGCGCCGGCTCCGTTCCGCGCTATGAGAACGGTACCGGCGAGGCTAACGAACCCCGAGAGCAGGGTGTACAGGCGGAACCCGGCGCACC
>JAKAPG010000033.1 GCA_021823085.1 Thermoplasmata archaeon
GATGCCCTCCTCGTCCTGTCGATCTGGGAAGGTCGCCCTCCGCCCGAGGTCGGGTACATCACCCAACGCCCTCCCGTCGTGCCTACTCCGCTCGGGCTGCTCGCTACACTCGAGCCAGCCCTTCCGAGTTCGGAGCCGCCGTGAGCGCCCCGTCCCGTTCCGAGTACCGGGTGGTGATCGTGGGGGCGGGGGTGATCGGCCTGTACACCGCGTACCATCTGGCCCGCTCGGGCGCCGGACCCATCCTCGTCGTGGATCGAGGGTTCCTCTCCTCCGGCGCCTCGGGCCGCAACGGGGGAGGGGTGCGCCAGCAATGGGAGACCCGCTCGACCATCCGCCTGACCCGCGAATCGGTGGACGCCTACCGCCACTTTGCCCGCGACTTCGGCGTCAACCCCTGGTTCCGCCAGTCGGGGTACATCTTCCTCGCCGAGGACGGGGCCGAGCTCGAGCGCCTTCGCCGCGTCCACGATTTGGTCCGTAGCGAGGGGCTGCCCTCGCAGATCCTCGACAGCGCCGGAATCGCGCGCCTCGTCCCCGGAATCGCCGCGGACGTTGCCGTGGGCGGAACGTACCTCGCCACCGACGGCACGCTCTACCCGTTCCCGGTGGTCTGGGGCCTGTACGAGGCGGTCCGGAACTTGGGCGTCGAAGTTCTCCTCGGAACGGAGGCGCTCGGCGTGCGCACGACCGCCGGGCGTCTGCGGAGCGTCACCACCTCGCGCGGGACGGTTTCGACCTCGACGTGCGTGAACGCCGCCGGTGGCTGGTCGCGGGAGTTCTCCGAACGTGCCGGTCTCACGGCCCCCAACGCTCCCACCCGGCATGAGATCCTCGCTACGGAACCGCTGAAACCGTTCCTCGATCCGATGGTCGTGCGCGCTCGCGACGGCCTCTACTTCAGCCAGACGATGCGCGGCGAAATCGTGGGAGGGGTCTCCCCCTCGGCGCATGCCCCCCCAACCTTGGCGATGTCGAGCAGTTTGGCGTTCCTCGCGCGCATGGCCGGGATCCTCGTGCGGATCCTCCCGTCGCTCGCGAGCGTCGGGGTCCTTCGCGCTTGGTCCGGGCTCTACGACGACACTCCGGACGGTCTCCCAGTGCTCGGGGAGGACCCTCGTCTGCGGGGATTCGTACACGCGAACGGCTTCGGCGGGCATGGAATGATGCTCGCGCCGTCCTCGACCGCCCGGGTCGCGCGGATGATCCTCGAGGAACGCGTCGACTTGGACCCGGCGGAGTTCGGGCCCCAACGGTTCGATGGCCGTCGGGTGCCGCACGCAGCCGAGGCGCTCCAGCTCGGCTAGGGCTCGGCGGCGGACTCATAAGCGTCCGCCCCGCTGGGCACGAACGTGATCGGCCAGTTCCCGTGGGATCCGTTCCCCGAGAACGTCCCTCTCCCGAAAGGTCCCGATCCGCTCCAGATCCACGCCTACCGCTCGGCCGTGAGCGCGGCGGACGCCTACCGTGGGGTCCGCGAAGCTCTCCGCTTCGAGCACGACCTGCTGCGGATTGGCAACCGCTTCGTTCCGCTCGGCCGCTACCGTGAGGCCGCATTCGTCGCCGTCGGCGAAGCCGCCGGATCGATGGCCCAGGGAGCCCTGGACGGGCTGGGGGAGTTCGTCACCGCCGGGTTCCTCGCCGGGCCCTCCGCGTCGCTGCACCGCGTACCGTTCCCGAAGGTCGAAATCCCCCTCGGGCCCCCCGGGACGCCGCGAGCCGAGGAAGTCGTACGGTCGCTGGCCGAGATTGCCGAATCGATGGCGAACGATCAGCTCCTGCTCCTCCTCGTGTCTCCGGGGGCGCTCCGCGCGCTCGCCCTCCCGCCGACGGGAATGTCCGCCGAGGAGATGCGCGGGCTCTGGGAGACACTCGCGGAACAGGGCGCCACGGGGCGAGAGCTCGAGCGTACGGTCCGCGTGCTGGCGAACGGGGGGGTCGGCGGCGGGATCGGAGAGCTCGTTCCGGCCGCGGATATCGCGACGTTCGTGGTGGATCGCGGAGACGGAGCGCGGCTCCTGGGGGGAGGGCCGGTGCATCCGGTGGATCCTTCCGAGCGCGCGGAGGTCCGAGCCCTGCTCGAACGAACCGGGCAGTTCGCACGATTACCCGACCCGGTCCGGGGGCGATTGTCGCCGCCGTCCGGCCCGGTGGTCCGCTCGGGTCCCGTCCATCGCCCGGTCTACGTCGCGCGCCCGTCCGACGCGATCTCCGGCGCGGGGGACGCCCTCTTCGATCGAAAGTGGCGGATTCGCCTCGGGATGCTCGAACTCGCCGGGGGCCCCGAGTCCGCGGCCGAGCGGTTCGTCGCGCGTGTCGAGGAGGTCCTGGCCCGCGAGCCAGCTCCCTCCCGCGATCAGAGCCGGGGCATCGCAATCCCGGCGATGACGACTCTCGGTCAGCCGGAGGGGATCGACGAAGGGCCGGCGATCGGGCGGTTCCTGCAGCACGCCGAGCAGCAGATCCGGCGGCGCGAGTTGAGCGTCGGAATCTTCCGAACGGCCGGAGCGCTCGGGCCCTCCGGGTTCCCCGCGGGAGCCGTGATCGGCCGGCCCGGAAATCCGGACTTCTCCCGGCACGCCGGTCGTGCCCGGGCAGTCCCGATGGAGGCGGGGATCACCGACGTCGGTGAGCTTGTCCTCGCGCTCTTCCCGGCCGAAGAGGACGGGGCGGTCAAGTAGGCCCTCCCAGCCCTACGCAGCGTGGGACGGTTGGGACTCGAAGTGTCGCTTGAGGGTCATGTACTCGTCGAACGAGATCTCGCGTCGCGCGCGGATGATCCCGGCCTGACGGAGCGACTCGATCCGGTACTGTCGGATGAGATCGTCGACGCTGCGCACGCTTGGGGGCGGCCGCTCGACCCGGCCCGGAGGACTCGTCGGAGGAGGCGGTGGCTTCACCGCCGCCGGGGCGGGAGCCCCCGTTGCCAGGTGAGCGCTCAATCGCTCGAACTCCGCGGGCGTGAGCTCCCCTTCCTCTCGCAGGAGCTCGAGAAGCTCGGGCTGTCGTGGGCGGTACGTCTCGATCAGCTCGTCGATCGAGCGGTCCGGTCGAGGTTCACCGAGCGCAAGGGTGGCCGAAGCACGTCGGAGGCGTTCGAACGCATCGCGGATTGCCTCCGCGGGAGGTCCCTCCATCCCCTCATCGAACTCAACGCGCTCGGCGAGGCGGACCGTCCCTTCGCCGGCGGTGCGGCCCCGGCTCAGCGGCCGCTCAATCGTGATCTCGATCTCGCGGCGACGGGGCGCCATGGCGAGGCGCTGGAGGTCGTGGTCCGCAAAAAGGTACGCTCGCGGCGGGACGGAGACTCGGTCCGACAGAGATAACTCCAAGGAATGCGATTGCCGTTAGAAAGTAACTACCATACGGTAACTATAAGAACCCATCCCGTACTGCTGGCTTGGTAACACTCATGGAGCGCGCACGAAATCGCGGTCCCATCCCCGAGGAACCGCGCGAAGGCGAGACCTGTGACAGCCAGGGCCGGAACCTGTGCCCGGTGTTGGCGGCGGTCGGGGTGATCGGCACCGAGTGGCGGCTTGCCATCATCCACCGTCTTCTGGACGGACCGCAGCGGTTCAGTGAGGTCCTGAAGTCCAATCCCCGACTCAACGCCAAGACCTTGAGCGCGACGCTCAAGTTTCTCGAGAGCCAGGGCGTCGTGCAGCGGCACGTCATCAGCACCCGGCCGTTCTCGGTCACCTATTCTCTCACCGAGATGGGGCTTAGCCTCGCTCCGGCTTCCCGCGAGTTGCGGATCTGGGGCGAACGCTGGCTCGTGCCTCGGACGACGGGACGGGCGAACAACACGACGGCCCGCCGCACCCCGGTTATCGAGGGAGAACTGCCCCGCATCGCCGTCTCCGACAACCCGGCGCACCGGTCCCACTGAGTGGAACGCTCCCCGAGAGGGGCGTTGCAGCACCTCCCGCTCGGCGGTTGAAATACCCGACTCGACCATCGTTCGTCCGCAAACCACCCCGAAGGGTCGCGCAACATCGCCGCGAGGGGACGGCACCGGTCCCGGGCGTGCGCGCGACCCTTCAACCCCGCTTCTTCTTCGGGAGGCGATCGCGAACGAGCTGGCGCCAGAGGTACAGCGTCGCATAACTCCCCCATCCCGGATAGTGCTCGTCGGCCCACGCGCGAGCGGACTCCTCCGGGGCGTGGCGGGGTAGGACCCCGTATTGAGCGAGGGCGAGCCGCAGGCCCAAGTCTCCGGCGACGAACAGGTCCGTGCGGCCGATACCGCGCAGGAGCGCGTTCTCGGCGGTCCACCGGCCGATTCCGGGCTCGGCGTCGAGCCGCTCGATCGCCTCGTCCCGATCCATCGCTCGGAACGCCTCCGTAGCGAAACGCCCAGCGATCTCGCCTTTCGCGAGCTCGACGAGCGCGGTCGACTTGGCCCGACTGAGCCCGAGTCCTCGAAGTCCGGACGACCCGAGCTTGAGGAGGGCGCGCGGCGCCGGCGCGTGAGGGAGCCGGATCCCGTCGACGGGCAAGTAGGCGTGCGCCGCGGCCAGGGTTCGGCGCCACAGAGTGTCCGCCGCCAAGACGGAGAGCTGTTGGCCGATGATCGCGTGGACCAAAGACTCGTAGAGCGACGGATCTCGCGGAAGGCGAAGGCCTCGGAAGGTTCGGTCGGTTCCTCGGAGCACCGGCTCCCGACGGACCAGGCGATAGAACGCAGGAAGGTCGTGCTCGAGGCTGAACAACTCTCGGACCGCGTGCCGGGCCTCGGTCCGGCTCGCTCCTCGGGCGTCGATCCACCAGCGCCTCCCGTCGACCGACACACCGAGCGCCCACGGTCGGTCCGCCGGACCCCACGCTCGCCAGAGGGTTCGCCGGTCCGCGGACCAGACCATCGAGCGGGTCACGTACTCGAGTTCGTCGTCGGCCCGAGGGAACCGGGTCGACGGCGGGGGCCGCACGGAGGCGCGCGTGCGGTCGCCCTTCACGCGCGCGGGGAAGTCGGAACGCGCGATAAGGCTGTTCGAACCGGGGAGGTGTTTTTCATGTTTGTTAAGGAAATGATATATAAATTGGGTCGGGCCTCCGGGGTGCGATGGGCCCGGACGACGAGTCGACCCACGGCTTTGCGGGCGCGAAGCGCACGATCCTGCTTCGACTCAAACACTCCGGCTCGACGAGCCTAGCCGATATTGCCCAAACGGCCGGGATCAGCAAGGTGGCGGCCCTCGGGCATCTGCAGCAGTTGGAGTCGCAAGGCTGGGTCGAGCGATCGTTCCGTCGCGGTGCGGTCGGGCGGCCCCCGGTCTGCTTCCGGCTCTCAGCCCGATCGACCCAGCTGTTCCCTCAGAGCTACGCCGAGATGTCCCGCGTCGCCCTCGATTTCATCGAGCGCCGGCTCGGTCGACCGGCCGTCATCGAGCTCCTCCAGGAGCGCGCGCACGACGTGGCGGACCGGAACCGGATGCAGATCGACGCCGACCGGCTGTCGGAGCGGGTCGAGCACCTCGCGGGAGTGCGCTCCGAGGGCGGCTACATGGCCGAGGTCGGGATCCGTCGGCAGGGCGCGATCGAGTTGCAGGAGCACAACTGCCCGATCCTTGCCATCGTAGGGCGCTACCCGGAAGCGTGCGACATCGAACGGCGGATGTTTGAGAGCGTGCTCCGCGCCAGGGTGGGGGTCAGCCACCGCGTGGTCGCCGGCGATGCGGTCTGCCGCTTTTGGATCCGGGAACGGGAGGCGCGCCGGTGACTCGCGGCTGTCGCGGGCATGAGTCCGAGGGAGCCTATCGGGTCCTGCCCCACTATCGATCCCGCACGAGCGGTGGGAGCGTGGCGAACTCGGCAACCTGAAGGCGGTCGGGGCCTCGCGTCGCGCGACCATGGCTCCTTGGGTCCGGTGCGGTATCTCAAGTTCGAGGCGGAACGAACGCTCCCATGTCAGGACCTCGTGCGCCGGATCGACCTCGATCGCCCGGCGCGAATCGCCGACCTGAGGTGCGGGCCGGGGACGAGCACGGCCGTGCTTCGCGAACGGTGGCCCGAGGCGTCCGTGGACAGCGTGGACAGCTCGGAGGAAATGCTGGCCCGTGCGCGCGCCGCGTTCCCGAACGGCCACGGGATCTCCGACGATCGAAAGACCTGGGCGCCGGCGCAGCCATACGACATCGTGTTCTCGAACGCGGCCCTCCAGTGGATCCCGGACCACGCACGCCTGATCCCCCGCCTCTTCCTCTCCGTGGGCCCCGACGGAGCGCTCGCCTTTCCAGGTCCCGATCCACGGCGCGCGGGCCCCGGGATGGCTCGAGGCACTGCGCGAGGTGGTCCGGCGCGAGCCTTGGGCCCCCCGATTCTCGGACGGGCCGGACGGGACCGAGAGCCTCGGCGGCCGATGCTTACTACGATCTCCTCGCGCCCCGGGCGGCCCGGATCGATATGTGGGACACGGAGTACCTGCATGCCCTTCCGAGCCCGGAGGCGATCGTGGAGGGGATGCGGGGAACGGGACTTCGCCCGTGGATAGAGGAGCTGGACGACGGGCCGGAACGGGCGCGGGTCCTCAAGGAGTGCGAACGCGAGATCGCTTCGAGGTACCCGATGCGCGCGCACAGGAAGGCCCTCTTCCCGTTCCCCCGTCGATTCGTGATCGCGTACCGGTAGGACGGCGGGGTGTGGGTTCCCATCACCCAAAGTACGGACGCGGCTCTGACCGGACCATGCAGACGCGGCAGCTCGGACGGAATGGCCCCCGGGTCTCTGCGATCGGACTGGGGTGCATGGGTATGTCACAGTCCTACGGCACTCCGCAGGACGACGAGTCGCTCGCGACCATCCACCGGGCGCTCGAGCTCGGCGTGAACTTCCTCGATACCGCCGATGTCTACGGACCGTTCACCAACGAACAGCTGGTCGGCCGGGCCATCCGCGATCGACGGGAGGGGGTCTTCCTCGCTACGAAATGCGGCCTCAACGTCCATCCCGACACCGGCGGCCCTGCGGTGGACGGCCGCCCGGACTACATCCTCGCGGCGTGCGACGCGAGCCTCCAGCGTCCCGGCGTGGCGACGATCGATCTGTACTACCTGCATCGCGTCGACCCGCACACCCCGATTGAAGAGAGCGTTCGCGCGATGGCCGGACTCGTGAAGCAAGGTAAGATCCGGTACATCGGACTCTCCGAGGTGAGCCCCACGACCCTGCGCCGGGCCCATGCGGTCCACCCGATCACCGCGGTCCAGAGCGAGTACTCGCTGTGGACGCGCGAGCCCGAGCACGGCATCCTCCCCGTATGCCGCGAGCTCGGGGTCGGTTTCGTACCGTTCAGTCCGCTTGGACGCGGGTTCCTCACGGGTAAGGTCCGCACGCTCGAGGACATGCCCTCGAACGACTTCCGCCGCGGACTACCGAGGTTCTCGGGCGAGAACCTCGGGCGGAACCTTGCGATCGTGGATCGACTGGCGATGCTCGCCGCGTCCAAGGGCTGCACGGCCGCTCAGCTCGGCCTCGCGTGGGTCCTCTCCCAGGGACCCGACGTCGTGCCGATCCCGGGGACGAAGCGTCGGACGTACCTCGAGGAGAACGTACAAGCGGTGGATCTCAAGCTCACCGCCGCGGATCTGCACGCGATCGATGAGGCCGTTCCCGTCGGAGCTGCGGCCGGTGATCGGTATTCCCCCGAGCGGATGGCGACGGTCGATCGGTAAACCGTACTATCCGAGACTGCGGGTCGAGAGGTGCGACGCGGGCGGGAGCCCGAGGATCTGCCGGAACCAATCTGCGGACGCCGGAGCGTAGCCGGGAAGTGGTTGTTGAAGAACGCGAACCCGATCTCTATCTGGTCCTGGGCCGATCGCATCCGCTCGGCCCACCTCTCCATCTCCGCCGTGCGGTCGACGCGGATATCTCCCCGTGACTCTCCTCCGGAACGGTCGTGCGGTCGCCAATGAATCGCAGGTGGACGAAGTCGGCCGTGAGTTCGGGCGGGACGTCCAGGTACGTCAGATAGGACCCGGCGAGTGCGAACCGACGGTCTTCGAGATCGCGGCGGACCCGCTCCCACGTGGATCCGTGGAACCAACCCGCGTCCCGCAATTCGACCGCGTAGCGCAGCGAGGGATCCACCGTCGCGAGGAGTTCCGCGAGGAACGGGGTGGTTCCGGCCGGGCTTGACCCACGGAGGGATTTGGACCGGCAACGGACCGAGCTTCGGGCCCGGCTCCCGGGCGTGGGATTCGAAGTCGGCGATCTTGGCGCGGTCGATCGGTCGCCGAGGGTCGAAGAGCTCGCGCGGGAACTTCATCGCGAAGCGGAAGTCCTCGGGTGTCGCGCGGGCCCAACGTCGGACGAGATCCGCCCCCGGATCCCGATAGTAGGAAGAGTCGACCTCGGCCGTATCGAAGCGCTGGGCGTAGGCGGCGAGCCGGTCCCCGGGCGCGAGAACGGGCGGATAGAACCGCCCCCACCAAGACTCGGACGTCCACGACGAACCGCCGATCCGCCACGGGCCGGCACGGCCGGGCATCTCCGTAGAGGTCGATGGCCCTTTGGGGCGGAGTGACCCAAGTCTAAAATCACGGTCGGTCGCTCGAAGGGCTTCCATGGCGGCGCCCGTGCCCCGGTTCGCATCGCTGGACGTGGTCCTGCTCGTCGTCCTGGGGATCATCTGGGGCTCGGCGTACGTCTTCATCCGGGAGGGGATCGTTCTCGGAGCCTCGCCGTTCTTCTTCGCGGCGGTCCGCTACGTGCTGTCGGCCATCGGGTTCGCGCTCCTCGCGGTGCTCCTCCGGGAAAGGCTGCCGAGCCGCCGGGCCCTCGCGATCTCGGCGGGGGTAGGGGGAATATTCGTGGTCGGCCTCTACGGAGGGTTCCTGTACTGGGGCGAGCAGTACACGACCGGCGCCTACGCCTCGATGCTGTCCACGACCGCCCCGATCCTGACGGTCGTGGTCGCGTTCTTCTTCCTTCCGGACGAGCGGCTCAGTGCCCGATCGCTCCTCGGTCTCGCCGTTGGATTCGGCGGTGTCGGCGTCCTCCTCTACCCTCAGCTCCTCAGCGGCCCGGGAGGGTGGGCCGGCCCGGTCGTCATCATCGGCGCCTTCCTGAGCGCCGCCGTCGGCGCGGTCCTGCTCCGGCGCTACGGGCTCGGCCGCCAGGGGCTCTATCAGATCGGGGCCCAGTTCGCCGTCGCCGGCGCGATGCTGGGCGTCGCCTCGTTCGCCCTACCCGGCTCCGATTCGTTCCCCAACACGGCCGGCGTCTGGGAATCGCTCGCCGCGCTCGTCCTTCTCTCCTCCCTCTGCGGGTATTTCATCTATTTTCTCCTGCTCCATCGTGTCGGTCCGGTGCGCGCGAACGCCGTGACGTACCTGATCCCGCTCTCAGGGATCGGCCTCGGCGCCGGGTTCTTTGGAGAAGCGATCACGCCGGTCGCGATCGTGGGGTTCGTCATCGTGCTGGTCGGCGTGACGTTCGTCGTCCTGGGCTCGGTCCCATCGCACGCGTCCGCAGGCTCTTAGCCCGATGCCGGCGTGGGCGGCCCCATGCGCCTCTTCTTCGCGATCGACGTTCCGCCCCTGCCCCCATGGGTCCCGGGCGGCCCCGTGACCCCCCGGGCCGTTCCCGAGCACATCACCGTCCGGTTCCTGGGGGATGTTTCCGGAGAGAGGTTGGACGAGCTCCGGCGGGCCGGCGTCGAGGCGGTCGAGGGTCTCGCGCCCTTTCCCATCGAGCTCGCCCCGGTCGGCGCGTTCCCCTCGGACAGATCCCCGCGAGTGGTCTACGTGGCCGCGAGCACCGGAGCCGTCGAGCTCGCCGAGGTCGCGCGTCGCCTGTCCGACGCCCTGAGCCGCATCGGCATCCCTCCCGATCCGCGCCCGTTCGTTGCTCACGTTACCTGGCGGCGGATCCGGTCGTCGCGCGATCGCGAGCTCGCCAAGACGCACGTGACCGAGGGACGCATCGAGCCCCCCATCGCGAGCGTGGTGCGCGCACTGCTCCTCAAGGAGAGCGAGCTCGCGCGCGAAGGGGCTTCGCATCGCACGATCGGTGAGTTCCCTCTCGGGTCGGCCGGATCCGCCTAGGCCGGGTCGCGGCCCACGAGGTCGTAGTAACGGTACGCCGCTTCGCCGGCCCCGAAGCAGTACTGGACCGCCGTAAAGCCGGACTTGAGCTGCGCCGCTTCGGCACGGATCTCCTCCGGCGATCGCCCCCGGTGCAGAAGCCCGTCGAAGAGCTCGGCGATCCGGACCATCTCATGCTCCTTCATCCCCACCCGCGTGACCTCGGGCGAACCCAACCGGATCCCTTGCGGGTGCTTCGGGCTCGCGTCGCCGGGAAGGAGGTTCTTGTTCGAGATGATCCCGGCATCGGCAAGCTTTTTCGCGACCGACTCTCCACCGCCCTCCTTCGTGACGCGCACGGCGATCGTGTGCGACTTCGTGAAGCCGAGCCTCTCGGCCAGCACGTCGAAGCCGCGCTCGTGCAGGGCCTCGGCGAGCGCCCGGGCGTTGGCGACCGTCTGGCGCGCGAGATCGCGCCCGAACTCAAGGTGCTCGGCGAGGCTGACCGCGAGGGCGGCCATCGTGTGGAGGTGATGGTTGCTCGTCACCCCGGGGAACGCTCCCGAGGTAAGGTGTTTGGCCGCGTCCGGGTCGAGCCCCTCCCCGAGCAGTATCCCGTGCTGAGGCCCGGGGAGGGTCTTGTGCGTGGAGGCGCTGAGGACCTGGCATCCCTCGTGCAGCGGGTCCTGGAACTCCCCGCCGCCGATCAGGCCGAGAACGTGGGCGCCGTCGTACCAGCCGCGCGCTCCGATCTCCTCGAGCGTCGGCCGGAGCTCTTCGATCGGCATCAGATCG
>JAKAPG010000034.1 GCA_021823085.1 Thermoplasmata archaeon
GCCATCAACCCGAGTTGACCACACTGCTTTCCGCGCCGGGGTGCACGCTCCACCGAGGCCGGCGTGCTCAGCCGGCGGGAGAATGAACACTATGATCGCGGCCACCGAGGTAGAGACCGTGGAGCATGCCGTTCCCGAGATGGCGGAAGAGAAGCCGACGTCGCACGGCCTCTCCATGGTGGTGTTCTCGGGGGAGTTGGACAAGTCGCTGGCGGCCTTCATCATCGCGAACGGGGCCGCGGCGATGGATCTTCCCGTCACGATGTTCTTCACCTTCTGGGGGCTCAACATCCTGCGAAAGGACGGACCCGTGACGTTCGCTTCGCCCAAGAATTCTGTCGAAAAGATGTTCGGCATGATGATGCCGCGGGGAGCGAAGAATCTCAAGCTCTCTCGGATGAACATGGGCGGCCTCGGCACCCGCATGATGAAGCGGGTGATGGTCCAGAAGCACGTGATGGACCTTCCGACGCTCCTGAGGACGGCGCAGGAGCAGAGGGTTCGGCTCGTTGCGTGCACGATGTCGATGGACCTGATGGGCATCCGCAAAGAGGAGCTGATCCCCGGCCTCGAGTTCGGGGGCGTCGGTAGCTTTATCGACGCGGCCGATTCGAGCAGCATCAGTCTCTTCGTCTGAACCCTTTCCCGTGCTCCCGCCGGGAGAAGTCCCGGCGGGGGCAACGCCTCCCGGGTCCTGTTCTATCGGCGATGAACTCGGATGGTTTGGCCCCAAAAAGGGCGGCAGCCTACCAGGATCGGATGCACGCTCCGTGACACGCTAGCGGCTGCGTATGTGACGCGCGGTACGATGCTCGGCAGCGCGACGCTTACCGGAGAATTGGACGATTGTCCAAGGCGTCAGCCCGATTTCACCTTCGCCTCATAACCCCGGAGACGAATGTCCGTTCGCGAGGTGTCCATGAACGTAGATGAGCTCCGCCACCTGAAGGTCGACAAGGTCGTTGACGCCCGTGGGGTCGCCTGCCCCGGCCCTCTCCTCGAGGCCAAGCGGGCCGTCACCGGGGTGCCGCTCCGCGGGGTGATGGAGGTCGTTTCCTCGGATGAGGGTACGACCGAGGATGTCCCGCTCTGGGCGAAGAAGGTCGGCCACGAGTACCTCGGCACCGTCGCCGATGCGGGGGTCTGGCACGTCTACCTCCGGCGGGGGAAGTAGTGGCGACGGCGGAAACGCGGTCGCCGAGGATCCTCGTCTTCTCGACGAACGCGATCTCGGACATGGGCATCGACCTGGCCGGGAGCGCCCACATGGCCTACTCCCCCACGGTACAGGTGATCGCCGTTCCCTGCTCGGGGGGGATCAACCCGGCCTGGATCGCGCACGCCGTGAAATCCGGGTTCGAAGGCGTCTTCGTCGCGGCCGACGGCCCCGAGTGTGCGCTCCTTCCGGACTGCGTCGCCCGCACCGCCAAGGTGGTGGAGCGCGCGCAGGAGATCCTCAAGGCCGACGGGCTCGATCCGCAGCGGGTCAAGATGGCCGCGATCTGCTCGGTGTGCGCCGAGCCGTTCGTCAACCACATGAAGCAGTTCGGCCGGTCGCTCGCGGAACTTCCCATGGCGACGGCGGGGGCGTAGATGGCCGCCGTTGGGCCGCCCCGCGACTACGATGTCCTGGTCGTGGGCGCCGGCGTGGGCGGGATGGAGTCGGCTCTGTCGCTGGGGGACATGGGCTTCAAGGTCCTCGTGGCCGAGAAGGAGCCGAGCGTCGGCGGACGGATGATCCTGCTCAGCAAGGTGTTCCCGACCCTCGACTGCGCGAGCTGCATCTCCACGCCGAAGATGGCCGCCGTCAACAACCACCCGAACGTGCGGACGCTCGTCTACTCCGAGATCGATGACATCACCCCGCGCCCCGAGGGGGGCTATCTCGTCCACCTGACCCGGAAGCCGACGTTCGTCGACCCGGCCAAATGCACGGGCTGTGCCCTCTGCGAGCCGGCCTGCACGGTGGCCGTGCCGGACGAGTTCAACTACGACCTCGCCGCACGGCACGCGGCCCACATCGCGTTCCCCCAGGCGGTCCCTAAGAAGGCGGTGATCACACGCACCGGCACCTCGCCGTGTTCGTTCACCTGTCCCGCCGGGGTCAAGCCCCACGGCTACATCTCCCTCGTCCGGGCGGGCCGGTACGACCAGGCGTTCCGTCAGCACCTCGAAGACGCCCCGCTCGTCGGGGTCCTCAGCCGCGCCTGCTACGCCCCGTGCGAGGACCAGTGCACCCGCGGGGAGCTCGAGGGTTCGGTGGCCATCCGCGGGATCAAGCGGTTCATGGCGGACCGGTACTACGCGGGCCACCTGGTCCCGGAGTACGGGCCCCCGAAGGAACGGAAGGGCAAGCGGGTCGCGATCGTGGGCTCAGGGCCGGCGGGGCTCGCGGCGGCGTTCGTCCTCGGCCGCTCGGGCTACGACGTCACGATCCTGGAGGCCGAGGCGGAGGCGGGCGGGATCCTGCGCTGGGGGATACCCTCGTACCGCCTTCCGAAGGACGTCGTGGCGCGCGACATCCAGAACATCACCGCCCTGGGGGTCCGCATCGAGCTCAATCATCGCGTCGCATCCTTGACCGAGCTCAAAGCCCGGGGCTACGACGCCGTGTTCGTCGCCACGGGGGACAAGGGCGGGCGCAAGCTCGCCGTCCCCGGTGAGGACCTCGGCGGGGTCGTCGACGCCATGGACTTCCTCCGCTCGATCAACTCGGGCCACGCGCCCGACTTTGCCGGAAAGAAGGTCGTCGTCATCGGTGGAGGGAACGTCGCCATCGACTCGGCCCGCAGCGCGCTTCGCCTCCGCGCCTCGTCGGTCCGGATGTACTGCCTGGAGTCGCGGGCGGAGATGCCGGCCCACCCGTGGGAGATCCGCGAGGCGGAGGAGGAAGGGATCCAGATCACCCCCTCGTGGGGAGTGGGGCAGCTGAAAGGCCCCGCGGGGAAGGTCGACGGAGTCGACCTCATCCGGTGCACCGCAGTGTTCGACGCCGAGCGCCGTTTTAGGCCGACGTTCGACCGCTCCGTCCACGAGCAGGTCGACGCGGACGTCGTCATCACCGCGATCGGCCTTGCCCCGAACACCGCGGGCTTCGCGAACGAAGTGGAGCTCAACCGGAACGGGACCCTCAAGGTCCACCCGGAGACGCTCACGACCTCCGTGCCCGGGATCTTCGCCGGGGGCGACGCGGTGACCGGGCCGTCGATGATCGTGACCTCCATCGGCCAAGGCAAGAAGGCGGCGTTCTACATCGACCGCTACCTGAGCGGCCTGACGCTCGACGGCCTGCGCTACGATGACCGCCTGCCGGTCGCCGACCGGGCGGCGGTCGCCGCCCGCGCCCGGGACGGAGGAAGCCACTTGGAGCCCGTGCCGGTCCTTCGACGGCCCGCGGCGGCGCGGGTCGGCTCCTTCAGCGAGTACGAGGCCGGCTTCAGCGAATCGGAGGCCCGCGACAGTGCGCGCCGCTGCCTCGACTGCGGGGTCTGCTCCGAGTGCCGGGAATGCGTCGCCGCCTGCCCCGCCGATGCCATCGACCTGGGGATGCGGGCCCGGCACGAGACGGTCACGGTGCGTTCGGTCGCCCTCGCGACCGGCTTTTCCCCGACCGATGCCCGGAAGAAGCCCGCGTGGGGATTCGGCCGGTTCCCGAACGTCATCAACGGTCCGCAGATGGACCGGATCCTCGCCCCGACCCGTCCGTTCAACGCCGTCGTGCGCCCGTCGGACGGCAAGGTGCCCGCGAACGTCGCGTTCGTCCTGTGCGCCGGCTCCCGCGACGAGCAGGTCGGCAACCGGCTCTGCTCGCGGGTCTGCTGCATGTATTCGATGAAGCAGGCGCAGCTGCTCATGGGATCGATCCCGACGGCGGACGTCACGATCTACTACATCGACATCCGCGCCTTCGGGAAGGGCTACGAGGAGTTCTTCCAGCAGACGAAGGGGATGAGCGTCTCCTTCACGAAGGGAAAGGTCTCCCGCATCGAGGAGACCGACGACCAGGACCTCCTCGTCCACTACGAGGACATCGAGGGCGGGGGCGGGCCGAAGGTCGCCCGCCATGACCTCGTCGTCCTCGCGACCGGGCTGCTGCCCAACCAGGGAGCGTTCCGCCTGTTCCCCGAGGGCGCGCCCGAGAAGGACGAGCACTCCTACATCCGCGAGGTCGACGAGGAGCTCGAGCCCGGGAAGACGAGCCTGGACGGGGTCTTCGTCATCGGTTCCGCGACCGCGGTGCGGGACATCCCGGACACGATCGTCCATTCCGAGGCGGCCTCGGCCCAGATCGCGGCGTTCCTCAAGCGCGCGGAGGCGAAGGCATGACCGGCCGCAAGATCGGGGTCGTCGTCTGCCAGTGCGGCGGCAACATCTCCGACTACGTCGATACCGAGAAGGTACGGGCGGAGGCGGCCAAGGAAGGCGACGTCGTCTCGACCCAGGTGCAGATGTTCGCCTGTTCGGACGCCGCGCAGCAGGCGGTGATCCAGGAGATCCGGGAGAAGAAGCTCGACGGGATCGTCGTCTGTTCCTGCTCCCCGAAGCTCCACACCGCGACGTTCCGCGCGATGGCCGAGCGTGCCGGGCTCAACCCGTACGAGTACACGCAGGTCAATCTGCGCGAGCAGTGCTCCTGGGCCCACACCCACGATCGCGCCGCCGCGACGGAGAAGGGGATCCGTCTGGTCCGGGCCGGGATCGCCAAGACCGCGCTGTCCCGACCGCTCGAGAAGATGCGGGTCGAGACCCTTCCCCAGGCCCTCGTGATCGGTGCCGGTATCGCCGGGCTGCGCTCGGCGCTCGCCCTCTCCGACCTCGGTATCTCCGTCCACCTCATCGAGAGGGCCGACCGGCCCGGCGGCCAGGTCCGCCGCTGGGGGACGCTCTTCCCCAACGACAAGGCGGGCAAGGACCTCATCGAGGACCTCGTCCGGCGCGTGCACGAGCGGGACAACATCCAGCTCTACCTGGGCACCGAGCTCGTCGAGCGCTCCGGACGGGTCGGAGCGTTCTCCGTCAAGGTCCGGGCGCCCACCGGCGACCTCATCTCGCTCGACGTGGGCGCCATCGTCGTGGCCACGGGCTTCGAGCCGTACACCCCCGCGGCGGGGGAGTTCGGGTACGGCCTCGACGGGGTCCTCACCCTCCCCGAGCTCAAGGAGCTCCTCGCCGCGACCCCGGGACCGCTCGTGTACCGGGGACGGCCCGTCCGGTCGATCGCCTATGTCTATTGCGTCGGGTCGCGCCAGCCGGCGGAGGGTGGGACCCAGCGGACGTACTGCTCGCGGTACTGCTGCAGCGCCACCTCCCACCTCGCGACGGTCGTCACGGGGCTCGACCCCGCGGTCCACCAGTTCCACCTGTTCCGTGACGTGCGGACCTACGGCAAGTACGAGGCCCTCTACGAGCGGGCGCTCAAGGGCGGGTCCGTTTTCCTCCGGTACTCCGAGGAGGATCTGCCGACCGTCGTGCGGGAGGACGGCGGCCTGGTCGTCCGCATCCACGACCGCCTCCTCGCGGGGGAAGAGGTGGAGATCCGCCCCGACCTGGTCGTCCTGGTGACCGGCATGATCCCCCGGGCGAACGACGACCTCGTCCGGAACCTCAAGCTGCCCATCGGGCCGGACGGCTTCTTCCGCGAGGTCCACGTCAAGCTGCGGCCGGTGGAGACAGTCGTCGACGGGGTCTACATCGTCGGGACCGCCCAGGGTCCGAAGAACGTCGCCGAGAGCGTGGCCACCGCGCTCGCGTCGGTCTCGAAGGCCGGGGCGCTCCTCCTCAAGGGCTACGTCGACCTCGACCCGCTCGTCGCGCGGGTCGACCCAACGCTGTGCGAGTGGTGCGGCGAGTGCCAGACCGCCTGCCCCTACGGGGCGATCGACGAGGTGGAGTACGGCGACCGGCACATCGCCCAGGTCAACGCCGTCCTCTGCAAGGGGGAAGGCGCCTGTGTGCCTGCCTGTCCGAAGGCGGCGATCTCCGTCCAGGGGTACACGAACGAGCAGATCACCTCGATGATCGACGCCCTGGCCAAGGAGGTCGCATGACCGGGAAGAGCTCGCTCCGCAACCTCAACGAGGTCTTTCGGGACGAGATGGTCGAGCGCGACCGGATCGCGGCCCTCCTGCGCATGGGCCCGCTGACGATCCCTGAGGTCGCGGCGCGCGTCGGCGCCCCGGTCTACGAGACGACGAAGTGGGTGATGGCGATGCGTCGGTTCGGACGCGTGCGGGAACTGCCGAAGTCCCGGGCGGACGACTACTTCCGCTACGAGCTCGTCGAGGAGGGGCGATGAAGGTCGACACGGGCTTCCTTGAGTCGCTGCGCCTCGGGGGGGAGTTCGACGCCCGCCTCTGCATGAACTGCGGGACGTGCACCGCGCTCTGCCCGCTCGGCCTCGAGATCCTCCCCCGTCGTCTCTTCCGCCACGCGCTCCTCGGCGACCGGGAGCGGGTCCTCGGCGAGAGCGAGGCGATCTTCAGCTGCCTTCTCTGCCGTCTGTGCGAGGCGAACTGCCCGGCCGGCGTGCACATCGCCGAGAACGTCCGGAGCCTCCGGGTGGTCCTCAACGGGGAGGCGCGCGGCCTCGCGGAGGCCTGAGGAGGGAACATGCCCGTACCGATCCAGAGCACTCTCGGAATGCTGGGGGACAATCTCCGGAAGCGGGGCAGCGCGCTGCCCCTGAGCCGCCGGGCCGCCATGGCCTGGACCCGCGGCCTCGACATCCCGCGGGGGGGCGAGACGGTCCTCTACACGGGGCAGATGTGGCAGATGGCCCCGGCGATCAACGCCATGACCCACCGGCTGGCCCGGTTCGAGGGGTCCCGCCTCTCGGGGCTCTTCGGGTTCGCCCGCCGGATGAACCGGCTCGTGAACCTCACCCCGCTCCTCGCCCGTTCCTCGGCGGCCGAGCGGCAGGCGTACACCGACCGCCTGCGCAACATCGCGCGGCTCCTCAAGGCCGCGGGCATCCCGTTCGGCTACCTCTACGAGGACGACCTCTATGCCGGCGGGTTGGCCCACGATGAGGGGCTCGACACGGTGTTCGTCGCCCATGCGAAGCGGATCCAGGCGGTCCTCCAGCGGCACGGCGTGAAGCGGGTGATCACCGTCGATCCCCACACCACCAACATGCTGCGCAGCGTCATCCCGAAGGCGCTCCCCGGCTTCTCGGTCGAGGTGAAGAGCTACCTCGAGGTCCTCGCCGAGCGCGCGCCGCCGGTCCGCCGGTCCCTCGACCGAAGCGCGACGATGCACGACTCGTGCGTCTACGCCCGCTACGAGGGAGTGCTGGCCGAACCCCGCGCGCTCCTGGCGCGGGGTGGGGTCCGCCTGGACGAGACGGAGATGTCCGGCCCGCTCACGTTCTGCTGCGGGGGACCGGCGGAGATGCTCTTTCCCTCGCGATCCGCGGACGTTGCCCGGCGCCGGGTCGCCCAGCTGAAGGCCGCGAACCCCGAGGTGATCACCGCCTGCCCGCTCTGCCTCGCGAACCTCTCTCGGGTCGCCGAGCCGGACGTGCGCATCCGCGACATCTCCGACTACCTCGTCGAGGCGTACGCCCCGGCCGAGGCGTAGAAACGCGTCGGGGGGCCGCGGAGACCGGGGCGGACTAGGGGGTGGGGGCAGAGCTCGGCGCGCCGCCGCGACCGAGCACGCCGCCGACGGCCCCTAGGACGATGCCCACCACGACCAGGCCGATGTCCTTGGGGTCGATACCGGAGGAGTCGCCCTTCCCCAACGCATCCAGCACCAGGAAGACGATTCCGGCCAGGGTGACGAGCGCGCCGACCACGATCAGGGCAGTGGACCCCTTGGACATGTCCCGGCGACCGGGCGGGCGTTCATCACACTTTGCCACCCGTCCCGGAGCGCCCTCGAGCGGCCCCGGGGGCTTCGTCCCTCGCCCGCGGTCGCGCATTGGTCGGTCACGGCCCGCCGTCGAACGGCGGTGACGGGCGCCTTAAGCCGTGGGGGGCGGGTGGCCCGGCCGGGGCCGAACATGTCGAAGCCGGCGGCTCCGCCGCTCGTGGCGCTGCTGCAGACCCCGTCGCTCCGCCTCGCGATCAAGTGGGCCGAGCACCGGGGGGACGGGGTGAGCGTCGGCGCGGCCGTCTACCCGAACGGACGGGTGGAGCCGGTCGTGCGCGTCCATCACGGCCCGGCGCCGATCTACATCCGGGACCTCGGCAAATGCCTGCTCGTGATGGGCTACCTCGAGGTGCCGGAAGCGGTCCGCGTCAAGCTCGCGGCCGCGCCGTCCGAGGAGCGGAGCGCCTTCCTCTACGAGCTGCGCGAGATCCTGATGTCGTGCCCGCGGATCGGGTTCGCCCTCGCCCCCGGCGGCGTCAGCGAGTCCGGTCGGATCGAGCGGGTCGGGCTGGACCAGACGCTCCAGGTCGCCGAGAACGACCCCGGCTCGTTCAACCGGTTCTGCGATGCGGTCCAGGAGACCGAGACCGTTCTGCTGCGCGTGCTCGAGCGGATGCGGGCGTTCGCCGCGCACCACGAGCCTCCCTCGACGTACTCTTCCGGCACGGCGCCGCCGACGGACATCTACCGGTAGCCGTCGGGGCGTGGATCCGGGCGGGGCGCCGTCGTCGATGACCTGGCCCGGCCGTGCGGCGGGACGGAGGGAGCGCAGGACCACTACCGCCCCGAGACCGGCACCGGGCCGACCGGGGCGAGCGAGGGGGAGGGCGTCGGTAACGTCGCCTCCGGGAGCGGGCCCGACGGCCGCCCCCGTCGAGTCGGCTTGACCCCGGGTTCTTTCGGCCACTCGGCGTGGCCACCCCGGGTGGTATTCGTGGCGGCTGCCCGAGTGCGCAAGGAGATCTCCGTCGCGGCCCTGCCGCTCGCCGAAGAGGAGGAGCGTGCGTTCCCGGTGAGCCGGGTGCGACCGGCCGGCGCTCCGAGCACCGGACCGTCCGTCGTCCGGGTCCCCCGCGGCGTGGCGGTCCACGACGTGATGACGCGATCCGTCCACACGGTGCGGCCGACGGACACCGTCTTCGAAGCGGTCGGGCGGATGATCCAGATGGGCGTCAGCGGGCTCCCCGTCGTCTCGGGACGGAAGCTCGTCGGGGTGATCACCCAGAACGACGTGGGCCGGCTCCTCGCGGAGCGCACCCACCTCACTCCCCTCGGGACCGTCCTCGAGATCGCGACCGCGCGGGCCGCCGACGATCCGAGCGGACCCCTCGGTCGCCATGCCCTCGAGCTGCGCGGGCTCAAGGTTCGCTCGGCGATGACCCCCGATCCGGTGACGATCGCCGCGACCGCGAGCGTCGGTGCGGCCGTCGATCGGATGGAGACGGAGCAGGTGAAGCGTCTTCCGGTTCTAGACGACCGGGGGCGCCTCGTCGGGATCGTGACCCGCCGCGACCTCCTCCGAACGCTGGAGGAGGGACGGCGCTCGCCCCGTCCGCCCGGGGACTAGCCCGACGCGGGCCGGGCCGTGCGGCCGAACCCGTACCATGTCCAGGCCGCGCCCATGACGCCCGCGGGGTAGTACCTTAGGGTCTCGAAATGACACCCGCCCCCAATCTCGAGGCCCCGTAGAAACACGAGGGTCGAGCAGTTGCGTCGTCAGGGCACTTCGCCCATCGTAGCCACGCGAGCCGGCTTATGCTCCTTCGCGGAGACGCAACAAGAGTCCCCCGCCTCGCGCTTCAAGTGTGGCAGGTAGCTGTTCGGGTCGGTCGAAAGGGCGGAGCACATCCAACCCAGGCACCTCAAGGGTGTTACCCGTGGCGACGAGATTGCCCTCAGGGTGGGAGCGCACCAACAGAAGTCTCCGATCAGGAGAGACATGCACGAAGTAGCGGCCGTCGCGGAACATTTCGGAACGGATTCTGCTCGCCGAGTTCCTGTCAATAAACAGGGGTGAGAGACTCGAAGCCCCGATAGTAAACCAGTTCGGCGGGCCATTGCTCGGCGCACTCGATACGGCTTCTTGCGAGGGTTCGACCCTCGATGGAGGAGCAGGAGAGGGTGGAGCCGCCCTCAGCGCCTCCACCTCGCGACGGAGCGTACCAGCCGAGTCAGAGAGTCGGGTGACCTCCGCGTGAAGGGAGTCGGCCTCGCTCCGAGCAGCGTCCCGTTCTCGCTGCATGGCTTCAACCCTTGACTGCGCCGCCTTTTCGAGCTCATCCTGAATCCGTTTGCGCGCGAGGTCCAGCAGCGTTGACTGCGAGGTGAGTTGGAGCGCAGCCAACACCTTGTCCACTTGGTCCGGGCGGAGGTCGAAGAGGTAGCTCGCGTCAACCTTCGCTACGGGGTTCGCGTAGTAGACCGGGGCCCCTGTGACCGGCCGATACTCCTCAAGCTCGCAGAACCAGGTCTCGCCAGATTTGATGTCGCTTCCCTGGCGCTTCTTGTCGGGGAACACGGGCCGGCCGCTCGTGGGGTGACGGCCGATAGGGTCCGAATGGCTGGGCTCCGAGTTTCGAACGAAAGTCACGAGCTGGAGCGTGTCCAATCGCGCGCGAAGAGCCCGATCTCTTCCCTCTGTAGCCGCGAGCTTCTGTAAGTCCAGCAAATCCCTCGGCTTCTCTTCGGTCATCAATCACCGGGGGCCCCGCCGCTCCCAATCTGCAGGAGTGGCAGCTCATCGAGATCTTGGATGCGGTCCGCGACCTTCTGCAGATGCGAGGAGAAGGCACTCCGTTTCTCGTTTTGTACGTGTTTAGCTCCCTCGACGATTCGGGGCTCATCGTGCATTGAGCTCGGCATGGTTCCGGGCGTACCCAAACTGTAAATCCGGGAAGCCATTAACCCTCCGCCCGAGGGCAAATGGCCTCGGCA
>JAKAPG010000035.1 GCA_021823085.1 Thermoplasmata archaeon
CGCACGCGCTCGGGATGGTGCGAGTGGCGCCGCAAGAACGCGGGATCGATGCTGAAGTAGGTGCGCACGTACTCCAGGTTCTCGGGACGAACGACGAGGACGAGATCGGTGACCCCAGCGGCGACGAGGGTCTCGAGGACGATGTGCGTCACCGGCTTGAGCACCGGCTCGCCGTGTCCGTCGCTCGCCGCGTCGAACAGCGGAAGAAACTCCTTGCGGACGAGGCGGGCCCAGGGGAGCATTCGGCTCCCGTCCCCGGCGAGGGTAACGACCCCGCGCATCGCGCTACGTCGCTCCGCTCGGCGGGGGCGTGGGGGGCGTCGGCGCGCGGGCTCCGAGCGACCCGCGGTTGTCCGGTCGTCGCCAATCGACGGTCGGCTGTACCACGTGCCGCTTCGCCTCCAGGCGTCGACGGTAGCGTCGCAGGGTCTGGAAGATCTCCCGGATCACTTCGTCCAGCGTGCGCGTGCGCCGGTAGCCGAGCGTGTAGAGGTGCTCGTGGATCGGTTCGTAGCCGTGCCGCTCCTGCTCCACCCGGGGGTTGGGCATGTGGGCGATCGTCGGCGAGTAGCCCAGTTCGCGCGCGATCCCCGCGGTGGCCTCGGCGAGATGGTTGACCGAGTAGGCGGCGTCGAACTGATTGAAGACGCGATACTCGCCCGCGGAGGCGGGGTGCTCGACGGCGATCCGCAGGGATTGGATCGAATCCTCCAGCGCGAGGAAGCCGCGGGTCTGGCCGCCCTGCCCGTAGACCGAGAGCGGGAGCCCAAGGATCGCCTGGACGATGAAGCGGTTGAGGACCGTGCCCCAGGTCTCATCGAAGTCGAAGCGCGTGAAGAGGCGCCGATCGGTCATCTCGGGCGTCCGGATGCCGTAGATCACGCCCTGCATCACGTCGGTCGCGCGCAGGTTCCAGATCTTGCTCGCGAACATCACGTCGCCGGAATCGAAGACCTTGCTCCAGTGGTACCAGCTCCCCGCCTGGCGCGGGAACGGGAGCGTGTCCGTACCGCCGCGGTACTCGACCTCGAAGAAGCCCTCGGGGATGGGCACCCGGGGGGTCCCGTACTCGCCCATCGTGCCCATCTTGACGAGGTGCGCATCGGGGGCCTTGTCGCGCATCGCGTAGAGGAGGTGGAGCGTGCTCGTGACGTTCTGGACTTGCGTCATGACCGCGTGGCGCACGTCGATCATCGAGTACGGCGCGCTTCGCTGCTCGCCGAGATGCACGATCGCGTCCGGCCGCTCGGTCGCGAGGACCTTCTCCACGAGATCGTAGTCCGCGAGGTCGCCCCGGTAGAACGCGATCTCCTTGCCGAGGACCTCCTTGACCGCGAGCTGCCGGCGCGCGAACGACGGGATCGGCGTCGCGGACCAGCTCCCCACCTCCGCGACCCGGCGGCGCGTCGCGAAGTTGTCGATCCCCACGACCTCGTGGCCGCGGGCGAGCAAGTGCAGAGCGAGCGGCCAGCCCGAATAGCCATCGATGCCCGTGACCAGTACCTTCATCCGTCGACCTTCGCGGCGAGCGATACGACTCGTTTAACCCTGAGGTCCCGGTTCGGGTGGGGCGTTCCCCGCGGGAAACGGCCGAAACTCAATAAACCGACCGACCTTCGGTGGGAAGAGGGCCGTCCCCGGGGGGAAGAGAACGTTGACCGGCCGCCTCCAGATCGTCGACACGCAGGGCGACTCCCTGAGCGGGGCGATGATGATCGTCGGCTTCCCCACCCACGGTCTCGTCGGCTCGGTCGCGGCGTCCTACCTCGTGCACACGCTCGACATGACGCCCGTCGCCTACATGGTCGGGGAGGAGCTGCCCCCGACCGTCGTCATGGAGGAGGGCGTCGTCGGAGCGCCCGTCCGGTTCTATGCGAGCAAGACCGTGTGCGGACCGGACCGAACGTGCGATCAGCTGGTCGTGGCGATCTCCGACATCCAGCCACCGGTGGATCTCCTCAACGAGCTCGGACGCACCCTCCTCGACTGGGCCGAAGGGAAGTCGATCCAGCTGGTCGTGGCGGTCGAGGGCCAACCGATCGAGAACGAGACGAAGAGCGACGCCCGCGTCGTCGCGATGGCGAACCGGGCTGCGGCCCCGCTCCTCGATCGCTACGCGTTCACGGCGGCGAGCGGCGTCGTGACCGGGTTCGCCGGGGGCATCCTGCTCCCGGCGATCTCCCGGACGATCCCGGTCCTCTGCCTGATCGCCCAGGCGCACAAGGACTACCCGGACGCGCGGGCGGCGGCGAAGGTCATCGAGACGATCAACCCCTTGGTCCCGCTCCTCGTCCTCAATACCCGACCGCTCCGCGAGAGGGCCCGGCAGATTGAGGCCGAGGTCCGGGCGAGCCTGACCCAGCAGCAGAAGTCAATCGCGAACCTGCGTCCCATCGAGACGGACGGGGCAGGTGATATGTATCGCTGAGCCCGGGCCGGCCCAACCCCTGGGCGCGGACGACGGAGCCGAACCCCCGGCGACGCTCCGCGGGTTCCATCCCGCGGATCTCGACGCGATCATGCAGATCGTGGCCGAGGGGCTGCACGAGCACTACGATGCCACCCTCTACGGGACGTTGAGCGCGGCGTGGCCCGAGGGGTTCCTGGTCGCGGCGGACGAGACGGACCGACCGATCGGCTTTCTGCTCGGGGTCAATCAGACGCCGAACGAGGGCCGCGTGCTGATGTTCGCCGTGGACCGGACCGCACGGCGCCACGGGGTGGGAACGATGCTCATGGAGACGTTCCTCGATCGGTGCCGGCGCCGGGGCCTGCGTCGCGCGACGCTCGAAGTCCGGGTGTCGAACGCGCCGGCGATCCGGCTGTACGCGCGGTTCCGGTTCAGCGTTGTCGACCTATTGCGCGGCTACTACTCCGATGGCGAGAACGGCTACCAGATGGCGCGCGACCTCGCCTGACGCAGGGTCCGCCCGCCCCGCCAGCGCTAAGACGGGTGCCGTACGTTGCGAGCGCGATGCCCGATCGATGGCCGGCCGCGACCGACCTCATGACCCCGGACCCCGTCACCGTGACCCACGATGCGCCGGTGCGCGAGGCGCTCGGCCTGATGCGCTCGCGCGAGATCCACGAGATTCCCGTGCTCCGGGCGGACCGACTGATCGGGCTGCTGACCTTCGAATCGATCGCCCGCCGCGCGAACCTCCCGCTGTCCACCAAGGTCGAGCACCTCGTCATCCTGCCTCCCGTCATCCTCGCCAGCACCCCGTACCCCGAGATCGCGGAGCAGCTGCTCTCGACCGGGCTGCGCGCGGCCCCGGTCGTCGGACGGAAGGGGGAACTGATGGGGGTGATCAGCCGCTCGGACCTCGTCCGACCCCTGCCGATACTCGTCCGCTCGGCGAACCAACCGGTCGACGGGATCGCGCGCGCGATCGGGACGGTCCTGAAGGAGTCGGACCCCGTCCGCACCCTCCTGACCCGAATCCGGCTCCTCGAGGAACATCCGTTGCCCGTCGTCGACCGCAAAGGAAAGCTCGTCGGCGCCGTGGGGATCCGGGACCTCGGCCGGATCCTCTGGCGTCCGACCGTGGGCGGGAAGCGGGACGCCGAGACGAAGGGCAGCGCGATGGACGTAGAAGTCCGCACGATCATGCACTCTCCGGCCGTCACGACGAACAGCGGTACCTCGGTCTCGGAGGCTGCACGCCGGATGGTGCGCGAACACGTCTCGAGCGTCTTCGTGCTCGGGCCCACCGGCAAGCCCGAATCGATCGTCTCCCAGGGCGATCTGCTCGGGCTCGCGATTGCCGAAGCGGGTCGGGAGCGGAAGGCCCTCGGAGACGTGTACGTCGAGATCACGGGGCTCCGCGGGGCCAGCGACCCATCGATCCTCACGGAGATCGATCGGGCCGTGGCCGGCGGGCTCCGTCGGGTCTCGAGGTTCGTGCGCCCGCTCCTGCTCAATCTTCACTACGCCCCGCACGCCACCCACCGGACCGGCGACATCTCGGTCGAGGCCCGGCTGCATACGAACCGGGGGATCTATTACGCCTCCACGACCGGCTGGAACCTGCTCGCGGGCACCGGCGCCCTGATGGACGAACTCGTGACCCAGGTCCGTCGCCAGCAAGAGGAGGTCCGCCGGCCCCGCCGCCTCGGCGGCGCCCGCCGCCCGTCCGGCGAGGATGAGTCGATCACCGTGGATCCGGAGCTGGAGTCCCGGATCCGTTCCGCGACCGAGGACGCGTAGGAGGCGGAGGTTCCCGACGGCCATGATGGGCAACCCGAGGGACCCTCGCCAGATGCAGCGGATGATGCGCCAGCTCGGCATGACGACGGAGGAGGTCCCCGGGGTCGAGGAGGTCATCGTGCGCACGGCGGACCAGGAGCACGTCTTCCAGCGCCCCGAGGTGACCATCCTCACGGTCCAGGGCGTGAAGACCTATCAGGTCGTAGGCACGCCCCAGCTGCGCTCCCGCTCGGCGGGAGCGCCCCGCCCGGGCGGCGCGACCGGCGCTCCGGCGCCCACGGCCGCCGGCCCTCCGGAGGAGGACGTCGCTCTCGTGATGGAACAAGCCGGCGTCACGCGGGAGGAGGCGCTCGAGGCGCTCTTCGTCGCACGCGGCGCCCCGGCGGAGGCGATCCTCGCCCTCCTCGCGCGCCGAGGGAAGGGGTGAGCGGGGCATCTCCGGGCACGGTCGAGCGAGAGTGCGTCGAAGGGTACCTCTACACCGCGCGACCGTTCGAGCTGTGGATCTTCCGCCGCCCTCCGTCTCGCGGCGGGTTCTGGGTTCCCATCAGCGGCAAGGTCGAACCGACCGACGCGAACTTCGAGGCCGCCCTCCGGCGCGAGCTCCGAGAAGAGACCGGGCTCGAGCGGCCCCGGCGGGTCCTCCCGCTCGACTGGCAGGTGCCCTTCGATGCACCCCAGGGAGGGGGAACCTGGCGGCTGACGGCGTTCGCGGTCGAGGTCGACCCGACCTGGAGACCCCGGCTCAGCGCCGAGCACGCCGCCTCCGAACGCGTCTCTCCTTCCAAGGCGTCGGTGCGCCTTCACTACACGGACAATCGCGAGGCGGTCCAACGGCTGGTCGAGCGCGTGCTTCCCGGGCTCGGGCCGGGCGCGCTCGAGCCTCCCCACGTCTTCGCGCAGGTGGGACCCGAGCTCTATCGCGATCTGCGGGAGCGGCACCCCCGTCGGATCGCCCTGCAGGTTCCCGCGGGGCTGGTGCGGAACGCCCACGAGCTCGCCCAGCAGATCCGCGAGGCGACGGGCGCGCCGGTCTTCCTTACCGGGCGCGCGTGCTTCGGTGCCTGCGACGGACCGATGCCGGACGAGGTGTCGGGGGCCGACGTCGCGGTGGTGCTCGGCCACGCCCCGATCCCGAACATGGTCCCACCGCTGCCGACGTACTTCGTCGAGATGCGCCATCCCGGAGGCAATCCTCAGAGGCTCGCCGAGATCGTCGCGGCCGCGCGGCTCCCGGAACGGCTGGGAATCGTCGCCTCCGTCCAGCACCTCGACCTGGTCCCGGGGCTCGAGCGGGAGCTCGTTCGCTCCGGATACGCCCCCCGGGTCGGGACCGGCGATCACCGGCTCGCCTACGCCGCCCAGGCGCTGGGGTGCAACTACACCGGCGCCGAAGCGATCGCCGCCCAGGTCGATGCGTATCTCTTCCTCGGGACCGGGCGCTTCCACCCCGTCGGCCTCGCGCTCGCCACCGACCGTCCCGTCCATGCCCTCGATCCGCTGCAGGAGACGCTGGAACCCCCGATCGATCGCGGAGCGATCGTCCGGCGCCGTCAACTCCTGGTCGCCGGGGTGCGCGATGCCCGGCGCTGGGGGATCCTCGTCTCGACGTTCGCGGGCCAGAATCGGACGGCGACGGCGCTGACCTTGCAGTTGCGCGCCCGCCGTCACGGCCGCGAGGCGGAGATCCTGACGTTCTCCCGCACCGATCCCCGGGACCTCGAGGGCCGCGCGCTGGACGCCTACGTCAACACCGCCTGCCCTCGGATCGCCCTGGACGACTCCGACCTCTACCCGAGGCCCATGCTCACCCCGCCGGAGTTCCTGATGGCCCTCGGAGAGATTCCCCTCGAGCCGTATCGGTTCGATACCTACCACTAGGGGCGAGGAACGGGGCAGCGACCGGCCCAAGCAGGGGCACCCCTTCCGAGGGGACACGCATCGCGGGGCGACAGGCCCCCGGACCCGGATCCCGGTCACGTTGTTCGTGGCCGGCCTCGCGCTGATCACGGAGGCCGCCGTCGCCGGCGCGCTCCGGCCCCCGTACGCGGTCGCCACCGGCGCGACGATCGCGCTCGCGATCGGAGTCGCCGCGCTCGTGGCGGGCTTCGCGACCACGGATCGGTTCGCCCTCAGGGAGGGCGCGAGCGGGTCCGCGCCGTTCGTCCGGGAACCGGACCCGGAGCCCACCGTCCTACCGGAGCCGAAGGTCCTGGTCATCGGATCGATGCCGATCTTCCTCGACGCACGGCGCGCCGGAGAGTCGGCCCGGCGACGGGTCGGATGGATCGCCGTGGGCGTGACGCTGCTCGCCGTGTTCCTGGCGATCCTCTGGTTCTAGCGCGAAACTCGCGCGGTCCGGGCCATCCCGAGGAAGGCACGGTGCACGCGCGCGTCGTCCGTGAGCTCGGGATGGAAGGTCAGACCCCACACGTTCCCCTCCCGCGCTCCAACGACCTCGTCGGCCCGCCACGCGATCGCCCGCGCCGCGGGTCCGACATCGAGGATCCGTGGCGACCGTATGAAGACGCCCGGGAACGGTCCCCCGTGCAGGCCCTCCATGCGGACCGGCGCCTCGAACGATTCGCGCTGGCGGCCGAAGTCGTTGCGCCGCACGCGGACGTCGAGGAGGCCCAGCGGTTGGGGGTCCCGCCCCCCGGCGCTCGGCGCCAGGGTGCGGGAGAGCAGGATGAGGCCGGCGCAGGTTGCGAGCGTCGGCAGGCCCGCCCGAACCCTCTGCGAGAGTGGCTCGCGCAGTTCCGACTCGTCCAGGAGGTTCGACATCGTGGTCGACTCCCCGCCGGGCATCAACAGTCCCGCGAGGCCCTCCAGGTCCGGCGGCCCGCGGACCGGTCGAACCTTGACTCCCAGCCGGCCGACGGCCCGGAGCTGCTCCGGTACGTCCCCCTGGAGGGCGAGCACGCCGACGATCATCCGCCGTCTACGACCGGCGCAGCTCGTCCAGGATCGCCTTGGCCCGATCGAAGCGAACGGCGTGCTCGCGTACGAGCTTCGCGGCGACCCGGTCGACCTCGTCCGGTCGGGCCCCGGCGCTCACCGCGAGGTTGCGGGCGTGCAGTTCCATATGGCCCCGCTGGATCCCTTCGGTCGCGAGGGCGCGGAGCGCGCCGAAGTTCTGGGCGAGACCGACCGCGGCGATGATCTCCCCGAGCTCTCGTGCGGACTTCACACCGAGGAGCTTCACGTTCGCCTTCGCGGTCGGATGGACCGCGGTGGCGCCACCGACGAGCCCGACCGGCATCGGGACCTCGATCGATCCCACGAGGTCGCCGTTCGCGTCCTTCTCGTAGGCGGTCAGCGGACGGAGGACGCGGCCGGGAGCCGCGGTCCACGCGGCGTAGCTGTGCGCCCCGGCCTCGATCGCCCGGAAGTCGTTGCCGGTCGCGATGACGACGGCCGAAATGCCGTTCATGATCCCCTTGTTGTGCGTCGCGCAGCGGAACGGGTCCGCCACGGCGAACGCGTACGCCTCGAGAACCGCGTCCACCACCTGGGGTCCGGTCACGCTCTCGGTCGCGAGGGCGGAGGCGGGGAACGTGGCCCGCGCGCGGACGACGCGGTGGATCGCGAGGTTCGAGATGATCCGGAGGCGGAACCGGCCGCCCGCGATCCGGGCGAGCTCGGGCCCCAGTGCCTCGCACATGGTGTTCACCGCGTTCATCCCGCCGGCATCCCGCGCATCGACCAGAAGGTGGACCACCACCATCGGGCCCCGCGGGCTGTCGAGCAGGCGTACCTCGAGATCCTTCGCTCCTCCGCCGAACTTCACCAGCACCGGGTCGAGGGCATTGGCCGCCTCCAGCAGGCGGTCCCGTTCGGCGAGGATGCGGTGACGGGCCGCGGCGGGATCCGGGACCTCCAGCAGCTGTACCTGGCCGATCATGACCGGGGGCGAGGAACTCGTGAAGAAGCCGCCGCCCGCTCTCGCCACCTTCGCCGAGTTCGACGCGGCGGCGACGACGCTCGGCTCTTCGAGCGCCATTGGAACCAGGCGATCGACGCCGTTGACCCGGAAGTGGGTCGCTACGCCCAGGGGGAGGGGGAAGACGCCGATGACGTTCTCGATCATCCGATCGAGGGTCGATGGGTCGATGCCCGGCGGGAATTCGTAGGCCTCCATCTCGCGGTCGGAGAGACCCGCCCACTCCTTCACCGCCGTACGGCGTTCGGGGATGGACCTCCGGTAGAAGCCCGAGATCTCGCTGGATCGCTCGCTCACGGAGGTGCCTCCCGGGGGACGTCGGTCGCCTCGGAACCCTCGGCTCGCTCCGGGGCGGGGGAAAGCGAGCGGGCGACCACGATCTTCGCGGGCCGGATCAGCCCCCCCGGGAAGCGATAGCCCTGCTGCACGATCTCGACCACCGTGCCCTCCGGGTGGTCCGGATCGGCCGCGACCTCCGCGACCGCCTCCTCGTCCTCGGGGGCGAACCGTGCGCCGATCACCGCGATGGGGGTGACACCTTCGCGCTGAAAGAACCTCTGCCACTCGTGCGCGATCAGCTCCATGCCGCGATCGACTGCGGAGTTGGCCCCTTCGGATGCCTTCCGGGCCCGGTCGAAGGCCTCGTAGATGGGGATGAGTTCGCGCAGCACCGAGGCGAGAAGCTGTCGGGAGGCCGTCTCGCGGTCCCGTTCGGTCCGACGGCGGAAGTTCTCGAAGTCGGCGAGCAGGTACTTGTAACGGACCGACCAATCCTCCCCGGGTCGTTCGATCTCCACCTCCGACTCCGCCGGCACCCGCGTCTTCGCGTCCGTCGGGCGGGACGGGGACGCCTCTCCTTCCGCCATCGTTCCCAGCGGACCATCGCCCACTAATAGGCGTTTTTCGGCCGAGGGTCGCGTTTCGTCAATTGCCGAACTCGATGCGGGCGGCCCGGTGCGCGGCCCGCAGGCACCGGGCGTCGCATCGAACGAGCCGCGAAGAGGCAAAGTAAGACCGACCGCTGGACGGACCGTGCGCTTTCGGCTCTCCGCGCGGGTGAGCAGCGACCGGCCCGACGTCGTCGAGCCGGTGCTGAGGAGGACAGTCACGGACGGGACCGTGCGGCGGGAGGGTGAGGACTTCCGAGTCGAGGCCGAATGGGAGGGTCCGAGCGCGAAGGAGTTGAACCGGGCGATCCTCTCCGAGCTGCGACGGACCGAGAAACGCACCCGCCTGCGGGCCGAATGGAAGTCGCCGGACGGGGCCATCGAGCGATTCTTCGATTACGTTGTCAAGAAGGTCTCACCCCCCCGCCAAACGCTCGCCGGGGCCGGAAGCGGGGCTCGAAACCGACCCGACGGAAGGGGGCCCAAGAGGGGTCGATTTCGGGCTCCCAACACCCGGTGATTTCCACCCTGGACATACTGTTATAACGCACGCCCGGCTCGTGAAAATGCCGGGGTTTCCCGGCGGTAGAGTGGATGGCTCCGCAGGGCGCGACGGTCGGCGAGTACAACGCCGGTTCGATCCAGATCCTCGAGGGGCTGACCGCGGTCCGGAAGCGGCCCGGAATGTACATCGGCTCGACCGACGCGCGCGGGCTCCACCACCTGATCAACGAGGTCGTTGACAACTCGATCGATGAGGTTCTGGCGGGCGCGTGCACCGAGATCGTGGTCACGCTGGGCCCCGACGGATCGTGCACGGTCCGGGACAATGGCCGGGGCATACCGGTCGAGGAGCATCCCCGCTACCACCGTCCCGCGCTGGAGATCGTGATGACGGTCCTGCACGCGGGCTCCAAGTTCGATAAGGGGGCCTACAAGGTCTCGGGAGGGCTCCACGGTGTCGGCGTCCACGTCGTCAACGCGCTCTCCGAGTCGGTCGAGGTCCGGGTCTGGCGGAACGGGCACCAGTACTTCCAGCGGTACGAACGGGGCGTGCCGATCGCTCCGGTGAAGGACCTCGGACCGGCCGAAGGAACGGGCACGGAGACCCGGTTCGTTCCGGACAAGGAGATATTCGAGACGACCGTCTTCGACAAAGGCACCGTCGAGCGCCGCCTGAAGGAGCTCAGCTTCCTGAACCCGCAGGTCACAATCCGTTTCAAGGACGAGCGCGACCGGAGCGAAACGACGTTCCACCACGCCGGGGGTCTGAGCGAATTCGTCGCCGACCTCAACGGGGCGACGAACGTTCTGTTCAGCCCGCCGATCTTCCTGCACGCGAAGCGCGACACGACCGACATTGAGATCGCGCTGCAGTACAACGACGGCTACAACGACACGACGCTCGCGTTCGTCAACAACATCCACACCATCGACGGAGGAACGCACGTCGTGGGCCTCCGCGCGGCGCTCACCCGCACGCTCAACGACTACGCGCACGGTCACGGGCTGATCAAGAACGGCAAGGACAGCCTCACGGGCGACGACGTCCGGGAGGGGCTGAGCTGCGTGCTCAGCGTGAAGGTCCTCGAGCCCCAGTTCGAGGGGCAGACGAAGGCGAAGCTGGGGAACTCCGAGGTGAAGGGTCAGGTCGAGAGCGCCGTCAACGAAAAGCTCTCCGAGTATCTCGAGGAGCACCCCTCGGTCGCGCAGGCCCTCCTCCAGAAGGCGATCCAGGCCGCGCA
>JAKAPG010000036.1 GCA_021823085.1 Thermoplasmata archaeon
AGGGCCCCAAACGAAACCCCGTCCGGGAGCGGGGTGCGTTTCAAGCCCCTGTCCCTTCCGAGCGCTGAAGCCCCGACAGTCCCGATTCCGCCTTCGAGAACGGGAGCCGGGCTTTAAATGGGCTCGTCCCTGGGGTTGGCCGGGCGAACCATGACGAAGTGTCCGGGATGCGGAGCCGAGGTAGCGGACGGATCGAAGACCTGTGCGGCCTGCGGAAAGGACCTCTCCTTGGGCGCTCGGACGGCCGCAGGGAGCGGGCAGCTCGCGAAGGACACCGGGGTCGTCGTGGGGAAGATCGGACGGGTCGGGATTCTCGGAGCGAAGGGGTTCGTGTCCGGGGTCAAGAAGGGGCTCAAAGGGGGAGAGGAACCGCAGAAGGACTCCTCCGAGTCCGCCGATACCAAACACTGACCGTCGGTCCCTCACGAGGGGCCGGCGGTTGCGCTCGAGGGTTGCCACGGCAGGCGGACGACGGGCGGCTTGACGACCCGGGAGGCGAGGTGGCTTTCGGTCGCGATCACCCGCTCGAGGTGGGTCGAGACCTCCCGAACGAAGCGGTCCATCCTCCCGGCCTCCGCCGGTTCAATCTGGGCCGGTCCCTTCCAGTAGAGGGTCGCGCCGCCGCTGCTGGGAAACAGCTCGAAGTCGAGCTCCTTCGCCGAAGCGGGCACGGAAGGGTTCATCCGGGTCAGTCGAGCGCGGATCTCGGTGTGCGCGGGGTCGGCGATCTCGCTCTTCGTCACGTTGAATCCGAGGTCCGCCAGGTAGTCGACCAGGTACGTCGCGAACCGTTCCCGGCCGATCCCTCGGCCTCGTAGCCACTCTCCGTTGTCGCTCATCGTCGATGCTTGCCGGCCAACGACCGATCGACGCCTTTCAGGAACCCGAGCATCATGCGATACTCGGCCTCGGTCGGGCTCGCGCGTCCGAGCACACGACGAAAGAGGAGGATTAAACCCCTGCGCTTGTGCGGCGGATACCCCGTGCGCGCGAGAATGCCGTCGATCCGCTCGAGAAAGAGCTCCTTTTCGCGCCCGTTCAGCTCGAGGACCTCCGGCGCAGGGGTGCTGAGCTCCGGCACGCCCTTGTGCGCCCGGTGGACCGCGTAGAGGACCACGGCCGCCGCGTGGGACAGGTTGAGCGTCGGAAACTCGCGTCGGGCCGGAATGTGGACCAGGAGATCGCACCGATTGAGCTCGATCCGGGAGAGACCGTTGTCCTCCGGCCCGAAGACGATCGCGACTCGGCCCCGGACGGGTTCGATCATCTCTCCGAGTCGTTCCGGGCTCACCGAGCGCCTCAGATAGGCGTTCGAACGGCCCAAGGACATGTCCGTCGTACCCACGACGAGGTCGGCGTCCGAGCTCGCGCGCTCGAGCGTCGAGTAGGTCTTCGCCTCCTTCAGGAGCGCGAGACCGGCCATCGAGCGACGGCGTGCTTCGGGTCCGATCGGGGCGCGGGGAGCGACGAGCACGAGACGGCGGGCCCCGAAGTTCCGGGCGACCCGGGCGACCGCCCCGACGTTCCCGTCCTCCTTGGGCCGGACGAGGATGACGTCGATCTCCGCGCTCACGCGGCCGTTCCCTCGCCGAACAACCTGCGGACCATCCAATCCGGGTCGAACGGAGCGAGGTCGTCGTATCCCTGCCCCGTGCCGACGAAGACGATCGGCTTCTGGGTCACGTAGACCACGCTCACGGCGGATCCGCCCTTCGTGTCCGCGTCCAGTTTCGTGAGAACGAGGCCGTCGATGCCGAGGGACGCGTCGAAGAGCTTCGCCTGCTCGACGACGTCGTTGCCGCTCAGGGCGTCTCCGACGAAGAGGGTGAGCTGGGGCTTCGCGATCCGACGGATCTTCTGAGCCTCGGCGATGAGGTTCTCGTTGGTGTGTTGCCGCCCCGCGGTGTCCACCAGGACCACCGGGATCCCCTTCGCTCGCGCGTGCTCGATCGCGTCGAAGGCGACCGCCGCGGGATCGCTTCCCTCCTGCTGTCGAACGACCCGAATCCCCAGACGCTCGCCGTGGACGAGGAGCTGCTCGATCGCTCCGGCCCGGAACGTGTCGCCGGCCGCGACGACCGAGGTGATTCCCCGGTGCTTCAGCCACCCGGCGATGTTCGCGATCGTGGTCGTCTTGCCGGTCCCGTTCACGCCGAGGAACAGGATCACGTACGGATGGGTCGGGGAGTCCCGGATCGCCTTCACCAGGTCGAACGGCGGTCGGGCGAGGATCGCCCGAACGCTGTGGGCGAGTGAGTCACGGATCGCGGTCTCCGCGTCGGCGCCCCAGCGCAGCTTCCTTCCCAAGAGGTCTCGCTTCAGGTTCGCTTCGAGCTTCTCCGCGACCGGAAGGGCCACGTCCGACTGCAGAAGAACGATCTCGAGGTCGTCGAGCGCGTCATCCAGCGTCGTCTCCTTGAGCCGATGTCCGAATGCGCCCTCCGCGAAGTGCCGTGAGGGATCGTCGATAGGAACCGAGTCACGCCGGGGCGGTGGCGCCGAAGGGGGCGGGAGGGATGGGAGCGATCCCGGGGAGGGGATCGGCGCTGCCGGCTCGGTCGAGGGGGAAGGCCCGGACGGTTCGGAACGACGGAGCCGTGCCTTAATCGCCGCCCACATCGTCCGTCGCGGAGGGCGCAGATCCGCCCTGGGTCATCGATTCGATCCGCTGGGTGAGGATATCGATCCGGTCCTGGACCGCTTCGACCTGCCCTCCCAGCTCCCGCCCCGCCTCATCGAGGCGTGTGAGGCGTTCGTGGAGGACCTCGGATGCCTTCGCACGATCCATTTCGGCGACCACTCCCGACCCGATGCCCAGCAATACCGGGGCATTGACCGCGGCCGAGCCGCGCAGGTACGTCTCCGCCCCGAGAGGAATCAAGACCTCACGCTGCGGATCGATGCGATCGAGGCCATCGAGCGTCTCCCGGGCCCTCAGATGGTCGGCGCGCGAGCTTTCGAGGAGCTGGTGCTGCTGGAGGAGCTGGCTCAACTGGCTTCGATAGGCATCGAGGCGCATCAGATCCTCTTGGACCTGCTGCTCCGGGGTGATCGAGGGGGTGCGGGCGCTCACGAACCCTCGGCCTCCACGACCGATTCGATCCGGATCAGGCGACGGGCCACCCCATGGCAGCCACCGATCTCGCTGAGGGTCCACTCCGTGGCCTCCTCCGGGCTCTTCGCGTCGTGGCGCTTACGGAAGATCTGCCAGTCGGCGCGGCGGGCCAAGAACCGACCCGTGACCACGTACATCGGCATGGACGCGTACCCGGGCGGCTCGACCCGGACGGCCCTGATAAGGCTTCGCCCAACGCTCGCCGGGAGCGCCGCACCGCGCTAGGCTTCGGAGCGTCGTTCCGGGGCGGAGGCCGCGGACGGACCCTCGGTCTTATCTTCCCACCCCTCCCGTGCGGCTCGCTCGAGGCTTGCGCGCTCCTCGTGCCAGCGCCGGCGCCGCTCCCACAGGAGAAGGTCCGAATCCTCCGGAGGAGATGGCACGGCGGGCACGGGAGGCGGCACGATGGCCGTCCCGCCCGGCACGACCGGTGGCCCGGAGGCGGGCGGGGGGGTCGGTTCTGGATCCAGACGCTGCTGGATCACCCCGCGAGCTCCTCGATGCGCTTCCATCGTTCTACCACCTCCTCGTCGCTCAGGCCGACGGTCGGGGAGAAGAGGACGCGGTCCCCCCAGCGTTCCCGCTCGGCCGAGTAACCCTCTACGTCGATCGGGAGAACGATCCCGTCGGCATGACTCTCTTCGGCCGCCGCGACGAGCTGAGGGACCCAGGCGTCCTCCGACGGATCGGAGTTCCGGATCCGGACCTTCGGATCGAACCGCGTCAGAACTCCTTCCACCATCGCCCGGCCCCTCGGCAACGCCACGACCGCGCAGCGACATCCTCGTTTCATCATGAGGTAGGCGCCGAGAGCTCCCCGGGGCCCGTCGACCATCGCAGCCACCCGACCGGCGACGCCGAGCGGGAGACCGCCGGGCCCGGCGGACCGGTCCCGGGAGAGATACGTCCGGGGTCCGCGCACCTCGACGAAGAGCTCCACGTCCGGATGTTCGAGGTCGACCGACAACCTCCGATCGGCGAAGCGATCGAGCACGGCTCCGCCGAGGTCACGCGCCAGCTCCTGGCTGGTGAACGTGTGGGTGCCGGTGCGACGAGCTCGGATCGCGAACGACGCGCTCGATCTCAGGGCCGGTTCCGCGAGCTGTACGAGTCGATCGCGGATCGCCGCGAAGTCGGTCGGCACTTCCCAAACCCGGCTCACCGAGGTGATGCCGAAGACGCGTCGCAGGGCCCGGGTTCCGTCGCCCGCATCGTTGACCTCGGCGTAGAGATGGCCGTGGTCGCTTCGCAAGCGCCCCACCAGCCCGTTCGCGAGGAAGTGGTCGAGGATGTTGCGGCGGAGCTGCCGCTCAAACTCCCGTCGGACCGGCGGGGACTTGAGGGCCAGCTCGCCGTAGCGAACGAGAAGAAGCTCGGCCATCGGGGAACCGTTAAAACCGAGCTCCCGCTTAAGCGGATTCCCTTTTCTATCGATGGCGAAATCGGAGTCCCGACCCGGTCCGGTGTCGCCGGATCCATGGACGCCGATTCTCGCCGAGCTCCTCGATGGGCTCGGGACCGCAGCCCGAGCGACCGGCGTAGATGCCGAGCGCGGGGTGCTCGAGAGCCTTCTCGACCTGGAAGGGGGCCCGCAAGGGGACGTCGCCCTTCCGGTGCATCGCCTGGCCGCGAGCTCTCGACGGGCGGCCCCGACTCTCGCGAGCGACATCGCGCGCGCCTGGGTTCCTTCGCCTTCGATCGAGTCCGTGAGCGCGGACGGCGCGTTCGTGAATTTCCGAGTCTCCACGGTCCGCCTCGCCACCGAGACGCTGAGCCGCATCGCGGCCCGAGGGGAACGCTACGGGGGCCAGGATGGGCCGGGCCCGAAGGCGATCATCGAACATACGAGCGCGAACCCGACCGGCCCGTTGCATGTGGGCCGCGTGCGCAACGGAATCATCGGGGACACAGCGGCGCGGGTGGCCCGGGCGATGGGCGAGTCCGTCACCACCCAGTACTACGTGGACGACCTCGGGCGGCAGGCGGCCATGATCACCTGGATCTGGTCGAAGCCCCGCGACCAGTGGCCGACCGAGATCGCCACCGCGAGCGCAGAGCCTCCCCCGCCGGCGCGCGACGATGTTCGGTACGGCCGGCCCTACCCGTTCGTCAGCGCGTACCTCAAGGACCATCCCGAAGCGCGGGCCGATCTCGCGCAACTCGTGCAGGCGATCGAAGAGGGGCACGGGCCGCCCCTCCATCGCGAGCTCGCCGAGAAGATCCTCGCCGGGATGCTCGCGACCCTCGCGCGGATCAACATCCGCTTCGACACGTTTGTCTGGGAGTCATCGCTCCTGACCGACGGGTCGGTCGACGAGGTCCTCCGACGCCTGAACGGCCTCCCGAGCTCGATTACCGAGGCGAACGGAGCGCGGGCCCTCGACCTGGCCCGCTACGGCCTTCCGAAGGAGTCGAGTCGAGTCGTCTACCAACGCGGCGACGGTACCAGTCTCTACGTCACCCGGGACATCGCCTACCATCTGAAGAAGATGCGGGCGGCGGAGCGCGTGGTCGACGTTCTCGGGCAGGACCACCGGCTGCATGCGCGAACGCTTGACGCCTTCTTCGGGGAGCTCGGCGAGGAGCATCGTCCGACCTTCATCATCTATCAGGACATTCTCGCGCACGGCGGCGGCCGCATGTCGACTCGCGGCGGGTCCGCCGTTTGGCTGGACGAGCTCCTGGACGATGCGGTCCGGCGAGCGCGACGCGAGGTTCTCGACCGCTGGGAAGGCATCGAGCCTGCCGAGGTCGACCGGATCGCCGAGGCGGTCGGAACCGGGGCCGTTCGATTCCACATCCTCCGGATCGCCCCGGAGAAGCCCGTCGCCTTCGACTGGGAACAGGCCCTGAGCTTCGAAGGGCGCTCCGGGCCGTTCGTGCAGTACTCCTACGCCCGGGCGGGCAGCATCCTGAGGAAGTCCCAGATGTCGGAGTTCTACGAAGGCTACGATCCCTCCCTCTACACGAGCGATTCGGAGAAGGCGCTCGTCCGGGTGCTCGCTCGCCTCCCCCGCGTGCTACGGGGCGTTCTGCGTACGAGCCACGTCCAGAACGTCGCGGGCTACGCCCACGACCTCGCGGACGAGTTCAACCGGTTCTACCATGCCGTCCCCGTCCTGAGCTCGGGCGCGGAGAGAACGAGCCGGCTCGCGCTGGTGGCCGCGGCGCACCAGACTCTGGGCAACGTACTCGACCTCATGGGGATCGAGCGGCTCGAACGGATGTAGCCTCGTCGCCTTCCCGAGCGTGCGATTCTTATAGGTCGAGGTGGGTTCTTGCGGGTCCACCGGGAGCGTCAATGGGGTTCGTTGAGGACTTCAAGAAATTCCTGGTATCGGGAAGCCTGGTCACCATGGCCGTCGCGTTCGTGGTGGGCCTCGCGATCGTCGCGCTCATCGGCGCCCTTGTGAACAACATCATCAACCCGCTCATCGGTGCGGCCGGTCACGTGGATTTCAGCAAGTTGGGCAACCTGGTGATCAACAATAGCACGATCATGGGGGGCGCGTTCCTCGGAGCCGTCATCAATTTCCTCATCCTGATGCTGGTGGTCTTCGCCCTGATCGCCTACCCATACCAGAAGTACGAGGAGCGCAAGAAGGCGCGGGCGGCCAAGACGGCGCCCTCGACGCGCGAGTGCCCCGAGTGCTACTCGTCCATCAACATCAAGGCGACGCGGTGCCCGTTCTGCACTTCGGTGGTCACCCCGCTTGCGGCGGCTTCGACCGTAGCGTAGCGAGGGCGGGATCCGGGTGGCCCGCGCCGGCGAACCCGAGCGCGCGAAGTCGACACGCGTCGCAGAGCCCGCACGGGCGCCGACCCCCGGCGTAGCAGCTCCACGTCAGCTCCCACGGGACCCCGAGTCGGTCCCCGAGCCTCACGATCGAGGCCTTGGACCGGCGGAGGAGGGGGGCCATGACCCGTATGGGGGGACCGCCCGTGACGCCCCGGCGCGTCGCCCGCCGGGCCATGCGCTCGAAGGCCCGGAGGAACTCGGGCCGGCAATCGGGGTATCCCGAGTAATCGATCGCGTTGACACCGAGGTAGATCCGGTCGAGCCCGTGGCTCTCGGCGTATCCGAGCGCGATCGAGAGCAGGATCGCATTCCGCGCCGGGACGTACGTGGTCGGGATCCCCCGGCGTCCCACCCGGGCCCGAGGGAGCGACCGATCCCGATGCGTCAGGGCCGAATCGAGCCATGGGCCGAGGGGGAGTTCGAGCTCGACGTGACGGGCCACGCGGTAGTACCGGGCGAGGGCTCGCGCGCTCCCGACCTCCCGCACATGCCGCTGGCCGTAGCGCACGCTGAGCGCGTGCACGGGCGGATCCCGGGCTGCCGCGATCGCGAGGCATGTTGCGGAGTCCATCCCACCGGAGAGCAGGACCACGCTGCCGCCCGAACGTCCGCGCGTCACACTGCGATCGCTCCGGCGAGGAGAAGGATCGCGATCCCGATCAGGATCGACGATCCCATTCCCGCAAAGTTGGTCGACCCCTTCGTCAGCCGTCTTCGGTTCTCCAGCGTCTCACCGAGGACGGAGTCGATCTGGCAGCCGAGGAATCCGGCGGCGGCCACCCCGCCGACGAAGACGCCCGCGTTCACCGTGGCGATCGAGAACGCGGCCAAGAGGCCCAGGCCGACGACGGCGGTGGTGAGCGCCCCCACGAGGGCGAAGACCTCGCCCCTCGAGGAGACCCCTCCGTTCGTGCCGGGAGGAACGGGCCGGCCGGTGAGGATGCTGCGGGCGCTCCCGGAGAGCACGCCAAGCTCGCTCGCGAGGGTGTCCGACGTGCCGAAGGCGATCGCGCTCGCATACAGGAACGACAGGGTGGCGGAGGGGAGATGGGTCGGAAGGAGGGTCCCGGCCAGGACGACGACCGTGGGCAGGAAGATGTGGGCGAGGACGTTCGATATGCCCCGTTCCCCGTGATGGCCCTCCTGCATCGCCCGCCGGGACTTCTCCTCGAACCCGTAGTGGGTGGCGAGCGAGCTCGCGAGCACGAAGAGGGCGAGGAGCCCGAGGTACGGGAACCCGGCGAGGACGACGATCACCGAGCCGAAGACCGCGGACACGGCGGCGGCCGGAGGGGTGAGCGCCCGGCCGAGCGCGGCCACCACAGCAAGCACAACGGTGATGACGACGCCCACGAGGGCGTCTACCGGGCCCAGCACGCTCCGCGCCTCGGATCGTCGGGACGGGGGGAAAGATAACCGTGTTGCCAGTCGTCACGAGCCGCCCAGGAGATGGTGGATCCGGGACCCGTACTGCATCGCGCGCTTCGGCCGGTGCGCGATCTCGGCCGGCAATCCACGGTGCTCGGCCCACGCGCGGAAAAGCCGCTTGGCTTCGGGATGGGGCAGACGAAGTTCGATGGGTATCTCCCAGAGGGTGCGTACCCAGGCCGGATCGAGGAACGGCGCCTCGAGTTCGTGACCCGACCGCCGAGCGATCCGGACCGCTCGGGGCCACTCCCGCGTTCGGAGGCGATCGAGGTCCTCCCGCGATCGTGCTTCGGCGGCCGTGGCCGACAGATTGCGAAAGTGGTGGTAGCCGAGGAACAGCTCGTCGACGCCCTGAGCCGTCAGGATGCGCGGAGCCGGCGCGCGCTGGGAGGCGAGGGCAAAGGCCACCGCGACGTCGCGATCGGGCCCACGCGCGTCGCCCAGCTCGGCCGCGAACTCGGATACCGCGGAGTCTACGTCCGCGCGAGAGATCTCGACCGAGCTGAGGGGGAGACCCAGGAGACGCGCCGCCGAGGCCGCCTGGGCGAGGTCGGGGCTCCCGACCTGGCCCACCACCAGCAGCTCTAGCCCGGGTGCCGAACGAAGCTCGTGGGCGAGGAGGGAAGAGTCGACCCCACCGGAGAAGAGGAGGGTCGCGCGACGCGAGGGAGCGAGGAGGCGCGAACGGATCGGCTCGAAGGCCTCGTCGAGGACCCGGAAGAGATCGCCGGGAAGGGAGCCGCTCATGCGAGTGAGGAGCGAGGCCCGCCAAGCCGATAAGGGAGGGCCCGTTCGGCCGGTCGTGGGGAACTCAGGTCCGACGCCCGCTCTCTTCGTGGATCGGGACGGGACCCTGATGGTGGACCTCCATTATCTGGCCGAGGCCGACCGCCTCGAGATCTATGGCGGGGTGGGAGAGGCCCTCGCTCTCGCCCGGGCCCACGGGTTCCGAATCGTGTGTGTCACGAACCAGTCCGGCATCGAGCGCGGTCTGGTCACTCGGGAGGATGTCGAGCGGATACACGCTCGACTCAACGAGCGGCTTCGCGCCGCAGGGGCTCACGTCGACGCGTTCTACTACTGCCCCCACCTCCCCGAGCACAAGTGCCGATGCCGAAAGCCGGGGACCGAGCTCTTCGAGAGGGCGCGGCGCGATCTTGATCTCGAGTTGAACCGCAGTGCGATTGTGGGCGATCGGTGGCTCGACATCGAAGCCGGGCGGCGGCTGGGGATTCCGACCGCCCTGGTCCCTCCACCGGGACACGAAGCCGAGATCGAGGCCGAGCTCCGCGAGCACGGTGCCATCCCCGACGTACGCGCGCGCACCTTCCGCGCGGCCGTCCTGCGCGTACTGGCGAGGGGCTGACGGCTTCCGCGTCCCTACAGTGGCGTCGCGAGGGCGTGCTCGAGTTCGTGGAACCCCTGGCCGATGAGCCCGAGGACGTTGACGCCCAGGTGCGTCATGAGGAGGACCCCGCCGACGATGATCCCAATGGCGAGCAGCCATGCGAAGAACATAGTGGCCCCGGCGAACTCCATCAGCCGCGGGACCGATACATAAATGGCTCCGTGGACTCGAACCGCGTGCCCGATCTCCGGGGGGAGGTTCATAGAGGGCTGGCTCTACCTCGGGCCGGGTGCCCTGGTAGTCTAGTGGTCTAGGATCTAGGTCTGTCGAGCCTGGGACTCGGGTTCGAAGGCGCTCGGGGATCCCCCGGGCCCGAAACTCCCGACCAGGGCGCTCCCCCCGGCCCCCTTCACCGTTTATCCTGCGCCCGTCTTTGGCCGGCGTGGCCGACGAAGCTCACCGGCGCCCGTCGTCTCTCTCCGAGGTCGTGGGAGGCGCGATCCGAGATGCCCAGGAACGTAAGCTCCTCGAGCTCGTGCGGGCGGCGCCGGTCCCGCGACACCTTGCCATCATCATGGACGGGAACCGGCGGTTCGCCGAGGCGCACAACCTGCTGATCCCCGAGGGGCACAGCCAGGGAAAACAGAAGCTCGAGGATCTCCTCGACTGGTGCTTGGAAGCGAACATCCGCGTCCTGACCGTCTTCGGACTTTCGACCGAGAACCTGAGTCGGGCCCCGGAGGAGGTCGAGACGCTCATGGACCTCATCGAGCGCGGCTTTCTCGACATCGCGAAAGACGAGCGCGTCCACAAGCACCATATCCGCGTCCGCGCCCTCGGCCGTCGCGACCTGCTTCCCGAGAGGGTCCGGCGGGCCATCGTCCGCGCCGAGGACGCAACGAAGGGCTACTCCGACTACTCCTTCAATCTCGCGATCGCCTACGGAGGACGGGATGAGATCGTCCATGCGATCCGGAGCCTCGCCGCGGACGTCCTCGCCGGCCGCCTGCGCCCCGAAGAGATCGACGGCGAGATGGTCGGATGGCGCCTGTACACCGCCGACAT
>JAKAPG010000037.1 GCA_021823085.1 Thermoplasmata archaeon
GAAGTCCGGCGGCGATCGAATCAACGTGATGAACGAAGCCCGCGTACGAAGGGTCCGAACGCGTGGTCTCGAGCGAGGAGCAGAACGGCGCCACCGGAGCTGGGGTGGCGGGGGTGGGGGCGGACCGCGGGGCGGGGGGGGCTCCCGGGGACGCGATCGTCAGCGATGGTTGCGAAGCCGCGGCGCCCGGGAGGGGGGAGCCGATGACGATCCCGCCCAACGAGCTCACGACCATCAGGGCCAAGATCGCGAGAGCCGAGACGGAGAGCCGGAACACGGCGCGATAGGAGGGGCGCCACTCTTCAACCTATCCGGCCCGGCCTCGACCGGGCGCGCCGTGTCCCGCGGAAGCCCGGGCGTCCGGCGCGGCACGGTCCTACCGGGGCCGCTCGTTGCGAGCGTTCTGCCGGTCGGCCCCCCAGTTCAGCAGCAGAATCAGCCCGCTGACGAGCAGCGCGAGGAAGCACGCGAGGCCGATCGCGAGCAGAGCGAGCGAGGCCCAGAAGGCAGTCGAGGCCAGATCGAAGGCACCCGAGGGCAAGGGATACCGGCCGTAGAGAGCCGCGACGACGATGAGGCCGAACAGCGATGCGATCGCCACGACGAGCAGTCGGCGCACTTCGTTCCCCCGTCGCCCTAGGTTCGGACGGACTCAAAGGCGGGAGGGGGCGGGACCGGATCTTCTGCCCGCGAGCGGGCGATCGCGCCCAGGTACTCCCTCGTCTTCGCGCGATGGCACTCCCGGCACAACGTCTGCAGGTTTGCGTACTCGAGCGCGGGTCCCCCGCGGGCGATCTCGACGATGTGGTCCACTTCCAGTTCCTTCGACCGGAAGCGTCGACGGCAATGGGCGCAGATGTAGCGGTCCCGCCGCTTCACGTAGATGCGAGCCGCGTCCCAGAAGTAGTGACCGTGGAACTTCCACTGACAGTTCCGCGAACAGTAGGGCGAGCGGGCGTTCGATAGCGGGCGCGAACACTCCACGCACTTCCGAGCGCGGCGAGCTTCCGTCCGACGTTGGGCCCCGTCGCCGAACCACGCGGCCGACAGGCTGAGGAGCCGTCCTCCGGGGCCGACGGTCACGCTCGGTGCGCGCCGGGAGGGTTCGCGAGGCACGGGGAGGCCGGCGGCCCCCGGCCACAAGAACATTGTGCTCGAGGGGCCGCGCCGCGCGCCGTCGCCGCTTAGAAGAGGCGGTGGCGTTCGTCCTCCCCGGGGGTGGGCACGCGACGAACTACGTGGGCCTCGCAGTGTTCGCCGCGATCTTCGGCGCGATCATCGTGCGCCAGGTCGTCGCTCGAGGACCCCCGGTCTGGGCGATCCTAGGGATCGGCGGCGTCGCGACGGTCGCCGCGGAGGTCGTCACTCCCGTCGGGGCCGGATCCGCGCTCTGGGCCAGCGTCCCGGTCCTCGCGTTCCTGGCTGCGCTCTTCGTGTTCGCGGGTGCGCTCGAGCGATCCGGAGTCCTCGACCACCTCGCGCGGTGGATGCTGCGCACCGCGCGAACTCCCGACGATCTGCCGTGGTTCCTCTTCGTAGGGTTCGGGGTCGCCTCCGCGTTCATCGTCAACGACGCGCTCATCCTGATCGCGATTCCGATCATGTTCTCGATCGCGCGCCGTATCGACGTCGATCCGAAGCCGTTTCTCCTGACCGCCGCCCTCGCTGTGACGGTGGGGAGCACGCTCACCCCGCTGGGGAACCCCCAGAACCTCTTGATCTCGATCTCGAGCGGGCTGTCCGCGCCGCTCCTCACGTTCCTGCGCTATCTGCTTCTGCCGATCGGGGCGGGCCTTCTTCTCGGGGGGCTGTACCTTCGCTGGGCCTTCCGAAGCGCTCTCGCCCCGGCCCGGGCCACCTTCGATCGAGTCCGAGGACCGCCGATATCGTTCCTCCCCCGCGGGGGCTGGGGACGCCGTCTCGCGCGCAGTCCGGTGCTGGCGGTCTTCCCGCTGACCGTCGTCGCCCTGCTAGGCCTTGGCCTCTCCACCGTGTTCTTGGGCACGCCCTACGTCGCCGTCTGGATCCCCGCGGTCGTCGGCGCCGCGGTCCTGGTCGCGATCTCCCCCGGGCGTGCCGCGATCGCTCGGTCGGTCGATCTGAGGATCCTCACGCTCTTCGCCGGCCTTTTTGTCGTCGTCGCCGGAGCGCTCTCCGCCGGCGTGATCGCGCTGGTCGAATCGGCGCTCCCGCTCGCGGGGCCCTCCCACGCGGCCGACGGGATCGTGGGGATCCTGGGAACGAGCGTGCTCGGCTCGCAACTCTTCAGCAACGTACCCTGGGTCGGCCTCCAGATCCCGGTCCTGGCCCAGCTCGGCTACAACGGTTCGACGCCGCTCGCGTGGATCGCGCTTGCCGCCGGGAGCACTCTCGCGGGGAACGTGACTCTGCTCGGCGCGGCGAGCAACCTCATCATGGTCGAACGGGCCGAGCAGCACGGCACTCACGTCGGGCTCGCAGAGTTCGCCCGCTATGCCCTCCCCCTCGCCGGGCTGACCGTCGGGCTCACGCTGGCCGCGCTCCTGCTGGGAGTCTAGGTCCGAGGGGGCGACCGCGAAGCCTTAACCCGCCGCGGGGGCTGGCGAAGCCGGTGAGACCTTGAGCCAGAGCGAGCGGCCGAACATCGTGGCAGCCACCCCCCCTCCGGCGTCCCCTTCGGGGACCCACGGGATCAAAATCGTCACGCCGATCCCGGGCCCCCGAGCGCAGGCGATCGTCGAGCGGGACAAGCGCTTCCTGCTGACGAGCACGAAGACCGGGCCGATCGTCGCGGAGAGCGCGAGCGGGATCTGGGTCCAGGACGTTGACGGGAACCGCCTGCTCGACTTCGCGGCCGGGATCTCGGTCCTCAACGTCGGGCATTGCCATCCGGATGTCGTGCGCGCGGTCCGCGACCAGGCCGGGAAGCTGATGCACTTCGCCGGGACGGACTTCTACTACGACAACCAGACCCGCCTCGCTGAGAAGCTGACGAAGATCTCCCCGGGGACTTTCGAGAAGAAGGTCTTCTTCTCGAACAGCGGCACCGAGAGCGCCGAAGCGGCGCTCAAGGTCGCGCGCTACCATCGCCAACGGCAGATCGTCGTCAGCCTCCTCGGCTCGTTCCACGGCCGCACGATGGGATCGCTCTCGCTGACGAGCTCGAAGCCGGTCCAACGGCGTGGGTTCGATCCCTACGTGACGGGCGGGACCCACATCCCCGCTCCGTACTGCTACCGGTGTCCGTACAAGCTCGAGTACCCGAGCTGCGACCTCTACTGTGCCAAGATCCTCAAGGAGCTCTACTTCGACACCGTCCTTCCCCCACAGGACGTCGCCGCGTTCATCGCTGAGCCGGTGATGGGGGAGGGGGGCTACGTCGTCCCGCCCGCGGGTTGGCACAAGGCGATCAAGTCGATCCTGGACGAGCACGGGATCCTGTTCATCGACGACGAGGTCCAGGCCGGGATGGGGCGCACCGGGCGCTGGTATGCGATCGAGCACCACGGCGTCGTCCCGGACATCATCACGATGGCGAAAGCCCTCGGCAACGGCCTTCCCATCGGAGCGACGATCGTGCGCAAGGACCTCGACTTCCCCGACCAGGGATCGCACTCCACGACCTTTGGAGGGAACCTGGTTGCCGTCGCCGCCGCGCTCGCCACGATCGACGTGATGGAGCGGGACAAGCTGCTCGACAACGCGCGAACGCAGGGGGCCTATCTCATGCGGCGGCTCCAGGAGCTCCGGGGCCGGTACCCGCAGATCGGCGATCTCCGCGGGCTCGGGCTCATGGTGGCGACCGAGTTCGTGAAGGACCCGAAGACGAAGGAGCCCGCGGTGGCCCTGCGTGACCGCATCCTTCACGAGACGATGGTCCGAGGGCTCATCCTCCTGCCGTGCGGGCGTTCCTCGATCCGCTACATCCCCCCTCTGACCGTCCAACGGGCGGAGATCGACGAGGCGATCGAGGTGCTGGACGCCTCGATCCGGGCGGCCCTCGTCCCGCGATGAAGTTCGCGAAGCTCGAAGCCGGCGGTGTCCGGCTGGTCGACGTTCCCGAGCCCCACGCGGGGGCCGGGGAGCTCGTCGTCCGGATGGCGGCGTCCGGGGTCTGCGGGACGGATATCGAAAAGTTGAAGGGCGGCTACCGCGCGAGCTCGATCCTGGGCCACGAACCGGTCGGCCGTGTCTCCGAGGTAGGGAGCGGAGTCCCGGAGTTCGCGGTGGGGGACCGGGTCTTCGTCCACCATCACGTTCCCTGCGGTGCGTGCGAGATCTGCGCGCGCGGCGACTATACGTTCTGTCCGACGTACTCGCAAACGAACCTCGACCCCGGAGGATTCGCCGAGTCGTTCCGCGTGTCGGCCCATCACGTGAGTGCGGGAGCGGTCCTCCGTCTGGACCCGGCGGTCACCTGGGACGAGGGAACCCTGCTGGAACCGGCGGGCTGCGTGGTCACCGCACTCCATCGGATCGGATACTCGCCAGGGATGAGCGTCTTCATCTACGGGCTGGGTCCGGTCGGGCTGCTCTACGCCCGGCTCGTTCGCGCGCTCGGCGCGGCCTGGGTCGGCGGGGCCGACGTCTCCGCTCTCCGGAGGACCGTCGCCGAGGCGGGGGGCATCGATGCCGCCGTCGAGCCCCGGGATGCCTCGAGCGTCGCCGCGGCGGTCGAGAAGGCGACCGGGGGACGGGGGGTCGATCTCGCGGTCGTCGCGACGGGGGCGCCCTCGGCGATCGAGGGCGCGATCGGGATCGCGCGCCGGGCCGGGACCGTGAACCTCTTCGGCCTGCCGGGAGCCGGCAGTCGGCTCGACTACGATCTCCAGCAGCTGTATCTTCGCGGGATTCGGCTGATCCCGACGTACGCGACGACCGAGTCCGACCTCCGAGAGGTCCATGCGCTGCGCGTCGCCCACCGCCTCGCACTCGTCGATCTGGTCTCGGACCGGTTCTCGTTGTCCGACATCGTCCCCGCCTTCGCCCGGGCCCGCGACGCGCAGTCGTCGGTCAAGGTCGTCGTGACGGGGCCCGCTTACTAGGGCTGCTCTGCGAAAGGTCTAGACCGATGCGTCGGCCCCGAGGACCCGATCCGCGACGGTAGACCCGTCCGCGATCCGCGCACCGGGTCCGACGATCGAGCGGGTGATCGTGACCCCCTTCCCCACGCGGACTCCGCTCATGAGGACGGAGTCGGCGATGCGGGCGCCCCCGGCGATCTGCGCATCAGCTCCCACGGTCACGTAGTCGCCGAACTCGACGCCGTCCACGCGCGCCGAAGCATCGCAACAGACGCGCGCGCTGCCGTGAGCACCGGCCGGAAGGCCGGGAGACTGTGCCCTTCCCCCGTCGAACAGGAGACGTTGCGCGTGCAGGAGGCGCGTCGGCGTCCCGGCGTCCTCCCAGAACCCGGTCATCCGGTAGCCGTAGACGCCCCGATCGAGGATCTTCGGCACGACCTCCTGCTCGAAGCTGAGCGGGCGGCCGGAGGGGATCGCCTCCAGGACCCGCCGGCTCCAGATCGCGACCCCCGCGTTCGCCCAGTGGGAGGGGGCGTCCGCCGGCTGCGGCTTCTCGACGAATCGCACGATCCGATCGCCGTCGAGCGCCGCGACCCCGTACGGACGGGTGTCCTCGACTTCCGTGAGGGCCATCACCCCCCACGGACGACGGCGCGCGTGCACCGCTCGGATGTCGGAAAGTTCGACCTGCGCGACCACGTCCGTGTTCAGCAGGTAGAACGGATCCGACATGCCCTCGCCGGCGAACCGCATGGCCCCCCCGCTTCCGAGAGGAGTGCTCTCGACGACCGCCCGCGTGGGGAAGGGGGGAGGATGCGCCCGGACGTACTCCTCGATGTCCGCGGCCCGGTACCCCATCGCGAGGACGGCCTCCTCGACATTCGGGGGCAGGAGGTCGAAGACGTGGTAGAGCACCGGTTTGCCCGCGATCGGGATCAGCTGCTTCGGGACGGCTTCCGTCAGCGGGCGTAGCCGGGTGCCGAGGCCGCCGATGAGCAGGAGCGCTTTCATGCCGACCGACCTGTCCAAGCGATCGACGCGAATAACCGTCGCTCGTGGGAGAGGCCGCGGCCCGCGGGGCGTCGCCCCTTCGCGACCGCGTCGGAGCACGGGCGCCCGACGATCTCGTCCGTTGCCCCGGGGGAGTTCGCCACGACGCCGCTCCGGATCCGGTTTCTGGTCTTCGCGAACGACGTCGTTCCCACGAGGATCGGAACTGCCCCGGACCGTTGGAACGTGCGACGCCCGAAGGTCGTCGGCGTGGGGATCGCGGGGAATTGGCCCGTCCTCTCCCCTTCGAGGAGAGTGGGATCGCCGGACCGGGCGCTCCGGACGGTCCGTACCCCGATCTTCTTCCGTGGCGCTTCGGTGCCGCCGGATTCTCTCGAGGACCGGCCCGCGGTAACGGATCGGCCGACCCGGAACCGGCGGGTGGGGTCGATCGACCGGTGACCTCACGGGATCGGTGCCTCGCTCGTCGGCCGGAAGGGAAGGAGGACCGAAGGCGAGGGCACCATGGGTTCGTCGGTTCCCACCCAAGCAGTCCCGTACCCGAGAACGCATTGCCTGGGCCCGGGGGGCCCGCTGCCTGTCAACCCTTCATGAGGAGAGCTATTAGTCGCGATCTCGCGATGGCCTTCCCGTCCTGCTTGAGGTGCGAGTGATCATGGACCCTCCTGCGCCCGAGTCGCTGACGGGCGAAGGACGGGCAGCCGGCCCGGGCCCCGGAGGGCTTTCGACCGCCGAGGCCGAGCTGCGGCGGGCTCAGTTCGGCTTCAACGAGGTCCGGGAGGAGAAGCCCCGGACGGTCCGGGTCTTCCTCCAACAGTTCTGGGGTGCGGTCGCCTGGATGATCGAGGCGGCGCTCGTCCTCGAGCTCGTGCTGGGTCAACTGCCGGGGGCACTCATCCTTGCGGGGCTGCTGATTCTCAACGCCACGCTCGAGACGGCCCAGGAGCAGCGGGCTCGTTCCGCGGTCGAGCTGCTGCGCCAGCGGCTCGAAATCCTCGCGCGGGTCGAACGCGACGGGACCTGGCAGAGCCGCCCCGCGCGCGAGCTCGTCCCGGACGATCGGGTCCACCTGCGCATGGGAGACATCGTCCCCGCCGATGTCCGTGTCCTCGACGGCTCGGTCGAGGTCGACCAGTCGATGCTCACGGGCGAATCGACGAGCGTGGCGCGAGGTCCGAGCGAGATCCTCTATTCGGGATCGGTCCTCCGCCGTGGGGAGGCCACCGGCGTCGTGGTCGCGACCGGGGCCACCACCTACTTCGGGAAGACCGCCGAGCTCGTTCGGACCGCACGTTCCCGCAGTCATCTCGAGGATCTGATGTTCACCGTCGTCCAGTACCTCCTGGCCCTGGACGCGGTGCTCGTCGTCCTGTTCGTCGGGGATGGACTTGCGCGGGGGGACAGTCTCCTCCTCCTCGTACCGTTCGTCCTGATACTGCTCATCGCCTCGGTCCCGATCTCGCTGCCGGCGACGTTCACCGTCGCCTCTTCGGTCGAATCGCGTCGCCTCGCCGAGGAGGGAGGGGTTCTCGTCACGGGGCTATCGGCGGTCGAGGACGCGGCGGGGATGGACCTTCTCTGCTCGGACAAGACCGGAACCCTGACGCAGAACCGACAGACGGTGACGGACGTTCGATCCCTAGTGCCGGGGTCGGACTCAGAGCTTCTCGCTCTGGCCTCGGCGGCGTGCGACGAGTCCACGCAGGATCCGATCGACCTCGCCATCCTCGCCGCGGCGAAGGTCCGCGGCGGCCCCCGCTACGTTCGCACGAGCCACGTCCCGTTCGACCCCGCGACCAAGCGCTCCGAGGCTACGATCCGGCACGGGAACGAGGAGTGGCGGGTGCTGCTCGGCCAGCCGTCGGTGATCGGCCGCCTCGTCGCGGTCGCGCCGGGCGCCGGCGATTGGCTCGACCGTCGGGGGGCCGAAGGTTTCCGGATCCTTGCCGTCGCGGCGGGTCCGGAGGGCGCGCTTCGCCTCGTCGGCATGGTCGCGATGAACGACCCGATCCGGGACGACGCGCCCGCCCTCATCCGACGGCTCGAGAGTCTCGGAGTCCGCGTCGTCATGGTCACCGGTGACGCGCTGGCGACCGCGCGGTCGGTGGCGACGAGCCTGGGCCTCCGCGGCTCGATCGGGACCCGGGAGGACCTCCGCACGGCCTCCCCGGAGTTCGCCGGATTCGCCGGAGTCTTTCCGGAAGACAAGTTCGATCTGGTTCGGTCGCTCCAGGGCCATCGACGTGTCGTTGGCATGACCGGGGACGGGGTCAACGATGCCCCGGCGCTGAAGCAGGCCGAGGTCGGGATCGCGGTCTCGAACGCGACGGACGTGGCGAAGGCCTCCGCCAAGATCGTCCTCACTCGGCCCGGACTCGCGGGGGTCGTATCGGCGGTCGAATCCGGCCGCCGGATCTACCGTCGGATGCTCACATGGATGCTCAACAAGATCTCGAAGACGATCCAGGTGGTCGTACTCCTCTCCCTCGCGTTCCTTCTGACGGGCCTGTTCGTCACGACGCCGTTCCTGGTCCTCCTGATGATCTTCGCGAACGACTTCGTCACGATGTCGGTCGGGACGGATACGGCCGCGGTCTCTCCGAGCCCGGATCGCTGGGACGTACGGCGTCTGGTCATCGTGGCCGGAGCGGTCGGCGCCGGGTGGCTCGGGCTCCTGTTCTCCCTGGTTCTGGCCGGAGTCTACCTTCTCCACTGGCCGCTCGCGGCCCTGCAGACGATCGTCTTCCTCGCGCTCGTCTTCTCCGGACAGGCGACGATCTTCCTGCTGCGGGAGCAGGGACCGTGCTACGGCTCGCGGCCGAGCACCTTCATGATCATCGCCGCGGGACTGGACATCCTGATCCTGAGCGTGCTCGCCTCCCTGGGGATCCTGATGGCGCCGGTGCCGGTGGCCGATATCCTGATCCTCTTCGGCGCGATCGTAGCGGCGGCCTTGGCCCTCGATCGGCTCAAGGTCGCCCTCTTCCGAGCGACCTCGATGTTCGTCCGGGACGCCGGGCCGGTACGCCCAGCGTAGCCCCCTACGGCCGCAGCTCGCGAGCCGACGGGAGCCGAGCGGACCGACGAGAAGGGGGCCCCGAGCTTACCAGAGCGGCGCGCGGCCGGCGTAGCGTCCGCTCTCACGGACGACCCCGAGTTATAAGGCGCTCCCAGTTGCGCGGGCCGAGCCCCGCATGCCCGCGGATCCGTTGCCGCCCCATCCGACCCGCATCCTTACCGCAACGTCGCTGGCCCACTTCGTCAACGATGGGACGGTCTTCTTCGTTCCGGTGATCGTCGCGCTGCTCGTTCCGCTCCGGCATCTCTCGCCCATCGAGGCGAGCGTCCTCTTCGTGGTCTACTACGCGACCTCGTCGCTCCTCGGCCTCGTGATCGGCTGGTGGGCCGACCGGCGGGGTCGGCCGGCCGCCCTGATGGTCGTGGGAATCGCGCTACTCGCGGCAGGACTGCTGGGCTTCGCGATCGTTGTCGCGGGAGGAGCGGGGTCTGCCGCGTATCCTTTCGCGCTGGTGGCCGCCGGGGTCACCGGATTCGGGGCCTCGTTCTACCACCCGTTGGGAGCCGCCCTGCTGCAAGGAAGCTTTTCGACGGCGCAGCGCGGGAGCGCCCTCGGGATCAACGGGGCCTTCGGCAGTCTCGGGCGCGCGCTCTATCCCTTCCTGTTCTTCCTGACCACCCTGGTCCTCGTGACCGGCGTCTCGATCCTTCCCTTTGTCATCCTTGGGCTGGCCGTTGCGCTCGTCTTGGCCGTGACGACCCGGAACTTCGACCTCGCTGCCCGGCACCGGACGAGCGGCTCCTCTCGCGCCTCGGACTCCGTAACGGCGGGGATCCTCGCGCTCACCGGCATCGCCTTCGTGCGATCGGTCGCCTTGCAAGGGGTGGCGGTGTGGATCCCGATCTATCTCACGGTCGCTCGCGGGGTCCCGGCCACCGGCTATCTCGGACTCGCCGTGACCGTCATGTACGTGGGCGGGATCCTCGGGCAGCCCGTCTTCGGATACGCGGCCAACCGCTGGGATCGCCGGATGCTGGTCGCCGTGAGTTCGCTGGGCGCCTCGCTCGCCACGTTCGGATATCTCTTTACGAGCGGCGATGTCTCCCAGATCCTCCTCTTTGCGATCGGAGTGTTCACCTTCAGTGCGTTCCCCCTGTTGATGACCCTCTCCGCAGATTACGTGCCGCGAGGGTCCTCGTCCCTGGCCAACGCGCTGGTGTTCAACCTGGGGGCGGGAGGGGGCACCATCGTGGGGCCTCTGGTGGTGGGAGCCCTGGCCGCCAGCAGCTACGCGTTCCTGGGATCCAGCTTGGAAGTGATGGCAGCTCTCGGGATCGGGGCCGCCGGTCTGACCGCACTCCTGCCCCGAGCCCGGAAGGCGGAGAAGACCCTGCTGTTCGGATAATCGTGCGCCCGAGGCTTCTCGTCCCGGACCGCCCCCCCCCGAAGCGGGTCGCCCCGACGTCCCCCTCGAAGGCCGCGTCGCCGGAACGGGAGCTCACCCTCGGCCTCGAGCGGCTTAGGATGGCTCGGCGACGCGAGCCTCGACCCACGCCACCCGTGGAGGTCGATCGCTCGATCCCGGGGAACGGGGGTGGGACCCGTGGACGGACGGCGCATGTGCGCCCCGTCCCTCCTTTCGCTAAGATCGGA
>JAKAPG010000038.1 GCA_021823085.1 Thermoplasmata archaeon
ACGAAAGGATATTTCGCGAGGGTTTGGACGGACCGCACCGCGCGCTCGAGGTAGCCTGCGTCCCGGTCCGCTCCCATCGGACCTACATATTCGTCTGCCAGCCCGAGGAGTCGCGCGATCCCGCGCTCCACGGGCATCTCGGTGATGGCCGCGCCGGGGATCCCCCATCGCTCGGGCCAGGGTCGTGGCGGTGGCGAAGGGGCGCTCCCCGCGTTCCGAAGCAAGACGCCGTTGGCGACCGGCTTGCCGGCGATCGCCCTCCGAGCGTTCGTCGGTTGACCGACGAGGACCTCGGCGGATCGGGCCACGAACGTATTGGTCGCCGCGGCCGTACGCCTCGATTCCGGGTCATCGGTCTCGGGGCGAACCTCCGGGATCCGTCGGTCCGTGCTGGTGCGAGCGCGTCCCATCCCGCCCACGCGCTCGTAGAAGGGATCCGCGTTCGTCACGTGAGGCGAGAGCGGCCCTCCCGAGCGGGCACGGAGGACCAGAACCCCTCGATGTCCCACGGTCGCGCGGACGACCGCTTCGACGCCCAGGTCCCGGAGGAGGTCGGCCTTCGTCAGCGATTGGGCGAGGGCTTCGGACTCGTGGGTGCTCAGCGATCGACCCACGCGCTGGTCGATCACGCTTCCCGCGCCGTCGGTCGTTGCGAAGTTAAGACGAAAGGCCACGTCGCCGCTCGCGACGTGCACGCCGATCCCTACCGCCTCAAGCACGCCCCGTCCCGGGGAGTCGCGCACGGGGTCGTAGCCGAGCAACGAGAGGACTCCCGCGTCCGACTCGGGAGCCGTGCCGGGTCCGATCACGTCGACCAGGCCTATCTGGCCGTTCGCGAGCGCTCGATCGAGCTGGGGCGTAGAGGCGGCTTCGACCGCGGTCCGATTCCCGACCGCCGGGTGAGGACGGTCGCCGAGGCCGTCGAGGATGACCAGCGCGTACCGCCGCGAAGGCTCGTCCATCTCCACCACCCCGGGGGGTTCGAGTTATAAAGGACTGCTGGGCTCGACTCCGCCGGAATGGCGGCAGGGTCGATTCGTAAGTTCTTGAGCAGTCGACTGGGGCTCGCCGTTCTGACCGCAATCGCGGTCTTGGCTACCTCGGGCGCCTTCCTCGTTGGGGAGTACCTGACCGGCGCCATCGCTGCGTTGCTCTTCGGCCTCGGAATCCCCATCTGGGTCGGCCAGAAGAGCATCAAGTGGCTCGCGGTGATCGGGGTCGCCATCATCGCGTTGAGCCCGGCCATCGCCACGGCCTTCGAGGTACCGGTAGTTCTCACGCCCAGCGGAGCTGTCGGCTCCTCGAGCCAGATCCTTCAGAACGCTACCGTCTCTCCGTACTTTGCTGCGCCCGGCTCGACCTTTAACTGGTCGGTCCAGGTGGTCCCGAGCAAGGTCCCCGTCGGTAACGAGACTCGGAACATCACGCTCTACCTCAGCACCTGTCCCGGGGCCACCGGCCCGAACGATCCCAACTGTGGTGCAGGCTACGCCTTCTACAATTACACACAGCCGCTTGTCAACCTCAGCTCTCCTCGCGAGGTCACGTTCTCCGAGCGGATCAACTCCTCGAACATCTGGGACTGGCAGATGAGCCTCGCCTACACAAGCAACTCTCCCCGGACGAACACGACCTACGTCTTCCTCACCGGAGACCCGACCTACAACGGGATCGCCGGGCCGGTCGTCGCGAACGGTTGGGGAGGCGCGTACGCGCTCATCGTCGGCGCGATCTACAGCGACTATCTCATCGTCGGAATCGTGTTCTTCATCGCGGTTCTCATCTACGCGGTCTTCAAGCAGCGGCGCCAGCGGCGCGCCCAGGCGGTGAGCCGGGCGGCGCCGCCGGAGCAGCCCTCGACGGCGCCCGGGGCTCTAGCACCGGCGGGTCCTGGGCCCGGGGTCCCGCTCGCGTCGGGAGCCAGCCGACCTCCCGCGACGGAGGAGCTCGCGTGCCCGAACTGCGGCGCTGTGGTGTACCCGAAGGAGACGTTCTGCTGGAAGTGCGGCACCAGCCTCGCCCCATCGACCGCGGCCGGGGCGGCGGGAAAGCAAGATCCTCCGTCCTAGACGGCGTGGTCTACGGGTTCGCTCTTTCCCTCGTGCGGGCTCGCACCCGGGTCCTAGGTCGGCAGGGCTTCCTGCAACGAGCCGGAGTAGCCGTTAACCCCCGTCACGATCAGCTTCAGTGACTGACCCGCAAACGAGCTGGCGGAGCCCGAGTCGATCCAGAGCGTCATCGTTTCGGTGAGCGTGCTTCCGGTGGTGTACGGGCTCATCGCGGTCCAGCCCGACCCAGAGTATCCTGCGATGGATCCGGGAGCGTAGGCGACGATTCCGGGGGGCGCCTGGTCGGTGAGGATCGAGAAGTTCCAGTTCGATGTCGAGACGGTTTGCGACAGCTGATTCTGCACGTACATTTGGAGCGCCGAAGGCGAAGGAGCGCTCGAACTTGGCGTCTGTATTGGGATGGCCCAGCACACTACGTTCCCAGAGCACCCGGTGGCGTTGGGGCCAGGGCTCGTGCAACCCGACACGGGTCCGTAACAGGTTGCCACCCCGAAATCGAGGTTACCCTGGAGGGGGGCGTTGACGTGGCTCACGAGCGGAATCAAGAATACGTAGAGGACTGCGGCCAGCACGACCGTGATTGCTACGAGGAGGATTGTCGCAATGATCGGCGAGACACCGCGTCGATTGCGCCTCGCAATGAGGTCCCGCGATCGTTGCCTCATGAACAGTGCCGGTACCCGGAGAGGTGCCACCATTTGAGCCTTGAGTTGGAGTCGGTTGACCCGGGAAGGTCGACACCCTCGCGCCCCGTCCGTTGCGCGAGGCTGTTCGCAAGGAGGTTATACTCAGTGCCGGGGCAAAGTTCGTCCTGTTCGACGATATCCCATATTTGTTCGACACGTCAGAAAACTTGGCCCTTCTTACGAACGAGCCATCCTCCTCTCTGCGAATCGCCCACGTTTAAGTAGTAGGAGATTCGTCATGCGGACGCTACCGTGTTCGACAAGGTTCCCCGTAGAGAGACGCCGCTCGTTCGCGAGCGGAACGCTCGCCGGGCCGACCCCGAGGACGCGCGCATCGCCCTACGGTGCCACCGCAAGGAGCTCGAGCTGATCGACTCGTTCGTCGCCAACGGCGAGTTCGAGAGCCGCTCGGAACTCCTGCGCGCGGCGATGCACGCGCTGCTCCGGTCGAGATCCTTGTCGGCCGAGGTCGCGCCAACCCGAGATTCCGAAGGCTACGTCGAGGTGCCTGTGCGGATGCGACCGCACGAGCTCGCCGAGTGGGAGGCTTGGGCCAGCTACATGGAGAACGGACAGCCCGTTCGAGATGTGCTGGCGCGGGCGATCCGGGAGATCGCCTCGGGTCGACACATGCGCGAGACGATCGCCTACCATCGCGAGGGCGCCCAGCAAGCGGCCGCGCGGCAGGAGCAGGAGTCGGCTCTACGCGAGAGCGGGAAGAATCTCGAGCGCAAGGGCGTGGTCGGTCGATAGGTGAGCCGGGGTTCGGTCATGGCAGCGGGGTGGGTACATGTCCGGGGCCAATCGAGGGGCGAGCGTAGGTAGTCCATCGTCAGGATCTGACGAGCCGAACGGAGAGGCTCACTCCGGAACCGTGCGTCTGGGTCACGACGTCCGGTTCGTGATGATCGCCGTAGGCGGCGGGGCGATCCGAGTTGCCCGGCCGATCGCGCGACGCCACCTACGTCACCTGGAGACGATCGCCATCAACTGCGACCCTCGGGTTCAGGAATACGAGGAGTTCGATCGCCGGATGTGCCTAATCCCGGAATCGGGAGGACAGGCCGACACGTGCGGAAGCCCGCTGGCCGGAGCGGTCCTCGCGCGCGCAGCGGAGCCCGCGCTGCGACGCCTCTTCGACGAGGCACACTTCGTCACGATCATCGGCAGCCTCGGGGGGGGTGCGGGCAGCGGAGTGTTGCCGAACCTTCTCGAACTCGCCAGCGAACGATGCCACCACGTGACCGCCTTCGTCCTGAAGCCGTTTGCCTGCGAGGGAGAGCGGCGCGCGATCGCGGAACGGACGATCGGTCGCATCCATCTGCTCGAAGGTTTCTCCGACCTTCGGAGCCAGAACCGAGCGGTCCTCCAAGTGCTCGACAATCAATCGCTCGTAGGGCCCCTCGCGACCCGCTCCTTCCGGAGCGTCTCCGACCACTGGGCTCGGCTCATCGGCGACTACGTCGAGCTGAACTACATCGATGTCGCCGAGGCCGTGGTCCGCTCGATGCTCGGCCCGGCCCCGACGGCGATCGTCCCCGAGCCCGAGACCGCTACCATCGGTCCCGGCGTCCCACCACCGGCCGAAGTGCTGCCACCGATTCCGGCGGTACAGCTCGAAGCCGAACTCACGTTCGAGGTCCACGAGAGGCCGACCGAAACCCCCACGTCCCTCCGCAGCGGTAGCTGACGGTGAGTGCCTTCCCGACGACCGGTCGCGCGCGAAGGCCAAACACCCGGGCGTCCCAGCACGGAGACCCCACTCCGGCACCCCAGCGATCCCTCGCACGATCTCGGTGATGGGTCCCTTCGCCGCCTCGCACGACGAGCGGCTCGCCGCAGCGGGACCAGTCACGGGGGTCTTCGTAGGCGTGCCCCGACGGCGCTACCTTCCCGAGACGCCCGGCTCGCAGATGATGCTCTCCGCACAGGGAGTGGCGGACGCACCCGGAGGGGTGGTTCACCACAACCGACCCGGGACTCAAGCTTATGTGCGGTACCCGTTGAGTGCGGCCGGAATGGACGGCCGCATCCTCACGATCTTACTAACGATCGTCCTTCCCGCGATCCTGATCGGGGTCACGGTCGAGTACTTCTCGTCGAACCCGCTTGCGATCCTCGGGCTCTTCGTCGTGATGATCGCCGGAACGTTCTGGCTCTTGTCGTACTCCGAATCGTTCTAGGGCGAATCGGCCTACTGGTACATCGAATCCGCTCCCGGGGGTCCTGCGGGCTCCGGGCCCGGTGCTCGCCCGGGAGAAGGCGCGGCCTTCATGACCGCACGCAGCGCGCGTTCGATCTCCTCGGCCTGGGCGCGAAGCGGCAGGGTGTCGATCCTGAGCTCGGGAAGGACGCGGTCGAGGGCTTCGATCAGCGCGGCACCGGCTCGATGGTCCGGGAACATCTGCGCGGTGCGGGCCGTCGCGAGAAGAACGGCGACGGGCAATGGCTTGCCCAGAGCCTGAACGAGCAACGCGCCCGAGACCCCGCCCAGCACTCCCTCGTCCAATGCCTCGGCCCCGCTCTTTCGGATCGAGTCGGGTGCGGGACCCTGGGTTTGCGACACGACCGCGTAGACCTTCGGCTCCGGCTCTTCGGTGTCGGTCTCTTCGGTTTCGTCCTCCGCATGTGTGGAGACACCCTCGAGCCCGACGATCCAACGCGCCTTGCGGCGGTCGGCCTCCGCGATGAGGGTTTGGGCAAGGGAAGAGGCCTGCGAGGGCGTCGGTGGGAACTCCGAAAGGACGACCGCGAGATCCGGCCGTCCGTAGACGCGGACCGGCGGGTTCACGACCCCTCCCTGGATCACCGCGATGGGGGGCGTCTCCTGCGACGTGAAGATTCCGATGCGGGGGAGCTTGAGCGTCCGCACGATGTAGTGCGCGGCGATCGTCGTCGCGAGCCCGGCGCTCGGAAAGCACGTCAATATCGTAGCCCCGGGCGCGAGCGGCGGGGCTCCGACCTCTTCCTTCCAGACGAACTCCATGGTGCGTCCTCGGGGGGGACGCTCTCGTCCCATTTAGGCTCGCGCGTCGGGCGGCCCGCAGCGCCGGCAAGGCCAAGTACTTAGGTCCGCTCGTCGGCATGTGGGGCTCCCGTTCAAGGATATCGTGACCCCGCGGGAGCTCCCGTGGAGCGCGCTGTCAGGACGAACGGTTGCGGTCGACGGCTACAACGCGCTGTACCAATTCCTCGCGACGATCCGTCAGGCAGACGGACAGCCATTCTCAGACGCGGAGGGGCGCCCGACGAGCCATCTCATCGGGTCCTTCTACCGGACCACGTCGCTGCTCGCGGCGGGGGTGCGCCCGGCGTGGGTCTTTGACGGGAAGCCGCCGGAACGCAAGGCGGGCACGATTCGTCAGCGCATCGAGGCGAAGGAACGGGCCGGCGAACAGTGGCAGGCGGCGCTGGCCGTGGGGGACCTCGCGACCGCCCGGCGGAGGGCCGCACAGACCTCGCATCTCACACCCCCCATGGTCGAGGAGACGAACGAACTCTTGGGCGCCCTGGGCGTGCCGACCGTCCGCGCACCGAGCGAGGGCGAGGCTCAGGCGGCGCGTATGGCGGCCGATGGCGTCGTGTGGGCGACGGCCTCGGAGGATTACGATACCTTACTCTTCGGCGCGCCCCGGCTCGTTCGGGGCCTCGCCGCCCGGCGTTCGAGCCGGGCCGGCGCGGGCGCGGCGCAGCTCATCGACCGCGCGGAGCTGCTCGCTCAGCTCGGCGTCTCGGGCGACGAACTGATCATGATCGGGATACTCGTCGGCACCGATTTCAACGACGGGGCCCGCGGTTACGGTCCTAAGAAAGCGCTCAAGCTCGCCCAAGAGCACCTGGGCTGGGCCGAGACGATCGCGCGTTCCGGCATGGATCCCAACGAAGCGGACGAGGTCGCCGAGATCTTTCGACACCCGAGTACGACGGCGGTCCCGTCGCTCGAGTTCCGCGATCCGGACGCCGGTCGAGTGACGGAGATCCTCGTGCGCCGCCACGGCTTTTCGGAGGAGCGGGTCCGCTCCGCGCTGGAGCGGGCGACCCGTGCATCGGCGCGCGTGAGCCCCGTTCCCCCGAGCCCGCGGGGCCGCCAGCAAAAGCTCGACGGCTTCGAGGAGGTGCCCTCGTGAGCTGGCTCGAGTGCGTTCCCAACTTCTCCGAGGGGCGCGATCTCGCGAAGGTCGCTCGCATCGCCGACGCCGCCCGCAGCGTGGCCGGCGCCCTCGTGCTCGATGTGGAGTCGAACGCCGACCACAACCGCTCGGTGATCACTCTGGTCGGCGAGGGACCCGCGCTCGTAGAGGCGGCGATGGCGATGATGCGCGTTGCGACCGAAGCAATCGACCTGAACCATCACACGGGAGAACATCCGCGGATCGGGGCGACGGACGTGGTACCGTTCGTTCCGCTCGAAGGTTCGACGATCGACGATGCCGTCCGGTGGGCGAACCGTTTGGGCGAGCGGGTCGCGCGCGAGCTGGGGATTCCGGTCTATCTGTATGGGGCGGCCGCCCGGCGACCCGAACGCGCGGAGCTCCCGAACGTGCGCCAGGGCGAGTTCGAAGGACTCCGAGAGACGATCCGGACCGATCCCTTGCGAGCCCCGGACTTCGGCGAGACGCGGGTCCACCCCACCGCCGGCGCCGTCGCGATCGGCGCCCGAGCCGTGCTCATCGCCTACAACGCCTATCTGACGACGCCGGACGTCCAGATTGCAAAGCGGATCGCCCGAACGGTCCGGGCACGCGACGGGGGCCTCGCCGAGGTCCGGGCGCTCGGTTTCGAGATCAAGGAGCGAAACCGCGCCCAGGTCTCCATGAACCTCACCGATTATCGCCGCACTCCCATCCACCGTGCCCTGGAGGCCGTTCGGCGTGAGGCGACCCGCTACGGGGTCGAGGTCGAAGAGACCGAGATCGTGGGGCTGGTTCCGGAAGAGGCCCTCTTTGATGCGGCCGAATTCTACCTTCAGCTCAACCACTTCGACCGCGCCGGAATCCTCGAGCGCAAGATCCGGGCGGCGGTCGGGCCCTCCGAGTCGTTTCCGCAGTTCCTCGAGCGATTGGCCGCCCGAACCCCTACTCCCGGCGGCGGAAGCGCGGCCGCAGCGGCCGGCGCACTGGGGGCTGCTCTGGGCGAGATGGTCGTCGCATACTCGGTCACCTCGACCACCCCGGCCGACGATCCTCTGGTCGCGGCGCGGAACGCTTGCCATGAGGCACGGTCCTCCTTCGTCAAGGGGATGGCAGAAGACTCGAACGCCTACGATGCCGTCCGCGCGGCGCGCAAGGAGCTCAAGGACCACCCCGGCGACGGGGCCAGGATGGAGGCCCACGTCGCAGCCCTTCGCCGTTCCGCGGACGTCCCGCTGGCGACAGCACGCACGGCCGTCCGCCTGGCCGAAACCCTGCGGGCCATCGGCTCGAGGACGAAGACCGCGCTCGCGAGCGACCTGACGACGGCGCTCGCCTTGCTCTCCGCGGCCCGGGACGGGGGGCTCGCGAACGTCCGCGTGAACGTCGCCGACCTCAGGGCCGCCGGCCAGGCCACCTCGGAGATCGAGGCCGAGGCGGACCGACTGGGCGGCGCGATGGGATGAACGGCCCGGCCCCGCTCCAACGCCCCCTCATCTGGGTCAACTGCGCGATCTCGATCGATGGGCGTCTCGCGTTCGCCCGGGGCGCCCGGGCGCGCCTGTCGGGGCCCCAGGATCGAACGCGAGTCCAGCACCTGCGCGCGGAGAGCGACGCGATCGTCGTAGGATCGGGCACGATCGCGCTGGACGACCCCTCGCTTACGGTCCATTGGGAGGAGATCGGACGCACGGTCGGCCGCTCACCGACTCGGGTCGTGCTCGACTCTCGGGGAACGGTCCCGGCGGGCTCGCGCGTGCTGGACGGCTCCGCTCCGACCGTCATCGCGACCACGGACGTGAACCGGCGGACCTACCCCCCTCACGTCGAGCGCATCGTTTCCGGGACCGATAGGGTCGACCTTTCCCGGCTCTGGAACGCTCTCTATGAACGCGGCATGCGCCGCGTCCTCGTCGAAGGCGGCGCGCGCGTGCTCGCGAGCATCGTCGCCTCTCGGGCCTTCGATCGGCTCACCGTCTACGTAGCACCGGTGCTGATCGGCGAGGGATCCTCCCCTCCGATGATCGCCGGCCCGGCCGCTCGCGGGTTCGAGGACCTGGCCCGCCTCAGGCTCCTCGGGGTCGAGCGCTCGGACGACGGATACGTGGCCAGCTACGAGCCCGGGCCCCCGTAGGGCCGAACGCGGCGCGCGATCGTCGCACGAATCGGTTAAGAACCCGGCCCTATCCGGGGAGTACCGAGGAAGGGGTCCTTGAAGCTCGTCCATTTCTCGTTGTCCGGGCAGTTCCATTTCGGCATGCTCACCGACGCGAACGAGTACATCGATCTCGACACGGCCTGCCGCGACTACTTCGGCGTGAACCCGGTGAAAGGAGCGGACCCGAGCCGGTTCCGCGACATGCGGGCCTTCTTCGCCGGTGGCTCGGACTCGGTCGAGATCACGCGGACGATCCAACAGTACATCGACCGGCGGCGCAAGTCCGGTTGGACCCCGCGCGCCGCGACGGGGGCCCGGTTCCTATTCAAGCCGGAGGAGGGCGTGCAGCTGCTCGCCCCGGTGGTCCGCGGTGCGAAGATCTATTGCCTCGCCTCGAACTCGAAAAGCCACCTCACCGAGCAGGGGAAGCCGTTCCCGCGCCAGCCGTACTTGTTCACTCGATTTTTCAATAGCCTCGTCGGCCCGAGCGAGAGCCTGGTCCTCCACGCTGCCGGAACCTTCCCGGACGTCGAGCTCGAGCTGGCCGCGGTGATCGGCCGGTCCGGTAAGCACATCCCGGCCTCGGAGGCGATGGGGTACGTCGCCGGCTACACGATCGCGCTCGACATGAGCTACCGGGACCTGCAGTACCCTTCCGATAGTCCGCCCGACTGGGTCATGGGCAAGGGATTCGACGCGTCGATGGCGGTCGGTCCCTGGGTCGTACCGAAGGAGGAGATCGGAGAGCCGTACCCGCTCAAGATGGAGCTCAAGGTGGGAGGGACGGTCCGGCAGGCGGGCGACACCAACGACTACGTGTTCCGGCTGCCCGAGGTCATCGCGCATCTCTCCCGCGGGATCACGCTCGAGCCCGGCGACCTCCTGAGCCTCGGCACGCTCGGCGGCTCCCCCGGCTTCGAGTTCGGCCGGCCGAGCCGCAAGCTCAAGGCCGGCGATTCGATCGACGCTTCGATCGAGAAGATCGGGCGCCTGGTCATGCCGGTGGTCGCCGAAGCTCCGCCTCGCCCCGCAGCACCAGAAACAGCGCCTGCGTCGTAGGAAGCTCGACCGATTCTCCGACGCGGATCCGCAGCCCTCGGTCCGCGAACGGGTACTCTGCGTCTACGGCCGGTGTGACAGATACCCTCCCGTGCGAACCGCGGAACGCCAACGCATCCCGGAAGGGGTCGAAGCGATCGATCTCTGCGCGCGCGAGCGGTGTCACGCGCAATCCGGTGCCGCCGTGCAAAGAGCCGGGCAGACGGATGAGTCGGTGCACGTCGGTCGTAACCGGTGCATCGGTCTCGCCCTGGACGACAATCTCGGCATGCCGGAGCACGACCTCGAGCAGGTCGTTCGGCACGAGGTTCGCGGGGACCGCGAGCTCAGGGTCGGCGCGTACACGGCGCGCGCCCCCCCCGGTGATCAGGAGGCCGGCCCACCGACGAGCCTTCGCTTTCGGCACTCCCATGCCCTCGAGCTCCTGCGCGGTCTCCTTGGCGCCGATCGTCTCCCAGCGCTCGAGG
>JAKAPG010000039.1 GCA_021823085.1 Thermoplasmata archaeon
GAGGAATCCCTTCCGGCTCTCGAACGAGCGCGTGAGGCCGTGGGTTTCGATCGCGGGCGTGCTATCCGTCATGTTCCGAGTGGAGGGGGCGGGGCCACGCGACCACGGCTACAAATACTCACTAGCGTACCGGCAAGGCGACGGAACGCTCCGAGGCGTGGCGTTCCGAGGCGGCAGAACATGGCAGCGGAGGATCGGGCGCGGCGCGGCCGGGTCAAGGCGCTCCATCGCAAGGCCGAGGTCCGCGGGGAGCACGGACTGCCGAAACCCGAGGTCGCCGAGGTCACGGTGGACCGGGCCGGGATCGTCGGCGATTTCAACCGATACCGCCACGAGGAGCGCCGGGACGATCCGGACATGGCGGTGCTCCTCATCCCCCAGGAGACGCTCGATGAGTTGAATCGGGAAGGATGGCCGGTCCGCTCGGGGGACCTGGGCGAGAACATCACCACGGAGGGTCTCTCGTACGCGGCGTTCCAGCCCGGGACGCGAGTCCGGGTAGGCGGCGCTCTGCTGGAGGTCTCGAAGGCGTGCGTACCCTGCGACAATCTCCACCTACTTCCCTACGTGGGCCGGCAGCGAGGACCGGAGTTCCTGAAGACCATGCTCGGTCGGCGGGGCTGGTTCGCCCGGGTCCTCCGGGAAGGTCGGGTCCACACTACGGACCCGATCGAGCTCGAAGTCGGAGGCTCGGCGCGGGCCACCTCGCCCTAGACGAGTCCGATCTCACGGTACTCGGGGCCTCGACGGCGCCCCTCCGAACGGGGCCGCGCTTCGACCTCCCGACCGAGATCGGGGATTCGATGCGGTGGGCAAAGAGCCGGCCCTCAAGTCCCGTAACCCTAGGGTACGACGCTGGCCGATGCGGGTCGGCTTTGGAAGGCGACGGCGGGCGGCCCGTCCGGGTCTCGGGGAGCGGCCCCGCCCGACCCCACCTCTGGGTAGCTCTCGGCAAAGCGAGGGCAAAGGGGGCCGTACTCGCAGGTGGGATCGGGGCAGCCGGCCCGGATCCCCTGGGGTGGACCGTCGGGCCGAACGGTTGTGTCGCCCCCCGCGGTGCCTCTCGCTCGGCCCGCTCTCTCGTGGGCGGAAGGAGGAGGGAGCGACACCGGGTCGGCCGACCAGACCCAGGCGATCGGGCGTGCCGGGGTTCGTCCCGCGAGCCGGGCCAAGGCGCGCGTGGCGCTCTCCACGGAAGGGAGGTTCCGCCACGGCGGTCGGGGGCGCGACGCTTCCGACAGGAGCCGCTGGATCGCGTCCACCCACTCGGTGGTCGCGCTATAGAGGCGAAGGGAACAGCGGGGATGGCTTCCCATCCACCGGCGAAGCGAGCGCTGGAGGACGGGATCCGCTCCGACGACGACCGCCAGGAGCCGGGCCGAAGGCGGTCCGGCGGCTTCCAGGTCCCGAAGGAAGATGAGGAGATCGCCGGCCGCCCCTCGGGCCGGTCGTCCCGGCCCGAGAAGATCCGTCGTCGCGGCCAGCATCTGAACGAAGTCCTCGGAGTCTTCGCTCCCCAGGATAAGGCGAAGATCGGCGGGTCCTGGAGTCACTGAGGGGGGGCGGGCCACGGGAGCGGCGTCCGCACGCCGTTCCGCATCCAGGCGGAAGACCACGGCATTCAAGGGTGGTCGCACGAAGATCCCCTTCAGTTCGACCGACGGGGTCGACAGGCACGCTCTCGGCACGGAGAAGGGAGGCTTGGTGGACAGGGCCAGGCGGTGGCACACCCGGTAGACCTGCATCGGTTCGAGTTGCAGGGACCGCGCGATACCCCGAATCGTCCAAGGAAGTCCGGCGCGCTCTCCTACGGCTGCAAGGACCCGATCTTCCGTCCGCGACGACTGGATCGGCCGTTCCGCCGCGCGCGGCGCCGACCGCAGGACTCCGTCCAGGCCATGAACCGCGAAACGCCGGCGCCAGAGGCCCACGGTCGCGGGCGAGAGGCCCAACTCCCGCGCGATGACCGAATTCGGAAGGCCATCGCCGGCCCGAAGGACGATCGCCGCACGAACGGACCGACGCGGGAAGGCGGCGGGATCGGCTTTCCACGCCTCCAGTAGGCAATGCTCGCGCTCGGAAGGCGCTACCCGGGGCGCCTGTCGCACAGTGAGCTGGACATGAACCGACGAACGGTCTCTCTTCTGTTATGTGCGGGTTCGGCTTTGAATAGGGTGTTCCGCAGCGGTATCTGGCATCGATATGCTATATATTGGCACAAATATGTGGGATCGGACCCACGGTCCTGGGGGGTGGCGGAGGCATATGCGAGCGTTGCGCGACGTTGTGCACGCCGCCGTGCCGATGCCGGGAGTACGGGGTCCCGCGGTTCAAGAATTGGAACCGATATGAGTGCGATGAGGGCGTGTCAATTTCCCTCTCCGTAACATCTCCAAAATGCGAGATTATGATGTTACACACTGCCATCCCTAAAGAGGCCTCGTCTCACTGTGCCCAGCGTGCCGGCCGTCGCCCCCGTGGTGCTCAGCGCGGAGCAGATGGTCCAGCTCCTTCACTGGAGCCGGGGAGGGTCTACCCCGTATCGGCTGGTCATCCGTGCGCAGATCGTTCTCCTCGCCTCGTACGGCCACTCCAACCGTAAGATCGCACGGTTGCTCCGCGTCCATCCCTTGACGGTCAGCCGTTGGCGATCGCGGTTCGAGCTGCTCGGGCTGGAAGGCATCTCCCGCGAGGCGCCTCGGTGTGGGTCCCCCCCTCCCCTCCCGTCCGAGACGCTACGGCGCGTGCTCGAGAAGACGCTCCGAGAACGGCCGCCCGGTCGACGCCACTGGTCGACCCGGTCGCTGGCCCAGGAGGTAGGGGTCAGCCATACGACGGTCCGTCGGATTTGGAAGGCGCACGGAATCCGACCCGGCGATTCGCGGGTCAAGGTACTGGCCGCCCGGTCCCCGTACCACCCGGTTCGGGTCGACCTCGCGGGGGTGTTCGCGAACCCCCCCCAGCGGGCCGTCGTTCTTTCCGTACGTCCGATCGGCGAGGGGGCGCGTCCCCCTGCCGGGAGCCACCCCGCTTCCGGGACACTTCTCGAAGATCATCCGCCGGCGGGTCGGGACTGGATGAAGGACCTGACCACCACGCTCGCGCTCTTGGAAAACCCCACCGCGCCGGGGGCCCGACGTCGACACCTTGAGCGAGAGTTCCTCTCCTTCCTGCGGGCCGTGGCCGAGCGGCGGCTGGACGGGGACCGGATGGTGGTCGTCGCGGAGAGTGAGGGTCCGTCGATCTCTCCTTCTCTCGTCCGCTGGCTGAGTCGACACCCCGAGGTGTCCGCCCGCGTCGTTCAGGGGTCGGACGCGTTCCGCGAGACCCTGACCAACGTCGTCCGAGACCCGGGGACCGGCGCTCCCTGCCCCGAGAGCCTCCCGGGCTTTCAGAGCGCGGTGGTCCGCTGGAAGCGGGAGTCCCCGATGCTTCCGCGCCCGTTCGCGTGGCGGCCCGATACGGCCTGACCCGGACCGGTCCCCGGCCGACCCCTCCTTCCCGGCTTCCGGGGGGTTCCGGGTGCCCTACTCTAAACGGTTACACCCTCGATTCGGGCGATTGAAACCCCCGCAATCAATGCCGATGACGGAACCGCGCCGAGGGGTTCCTCGGCGAGGTTACCGGAACAAATATGAGAGCAAGCAGCGAGAGAAAGAATCGGTGGGCAGCGGTGCTCGTCATCGTGCTCGCGGTGGCCGGGTTTTCCATCGCGGGTGTGGTGGGGGTAGTGCTGCCTGCGTCGAATGGAGTTGCGACGAACGCCCCCGCGGCGGCGTCGGCGCCGACGGACTTTTCGGGAGGTCCGCTGGTCCCGCTCGTGGGGAGTACGGGATTCAGTCCGGGGCAATTGCCGGCCCAGTTGGGGGCGTATACCATCGCCGCCGACCCGTCGGCGATGACGGCCACCTCGACCATGACGGTGTCCGTTTCCCTGAACCCGACGGGCGACCTGGCGACCTACGCGAACGAAGTCGCCAACCCGAACTCGCCCTACTACCACCACTACCTCACGCCTCAGGGGGTCGCCAGCCAGTTCGGCGTGTCGGCCGCCAACTATAGGGGCCTCGTGTCGTACTTCACTGGCTTCGGCCTCTCGGTGACGCCGAGCGCGACGAGCCTCGGGCTCATGGTGTCGGGAAGCCCCGCCCAGATCGGCGCGGCGTTCCACTCCACGGTCCAGGCGTTCTCGGTGCAGTACACGTCCGGGGGGGTCTGGAACCCGCTGTTCGGCAACGGCAGCGCCGCCACCAACTCGGTCTCGTCCCGCGTGTTCTACGCGGCGACGGGCGTGTCGTACCTCCCGGCGGGCGTCAACGCCCTGGTCTCGGGCGTCAGCGGCCTCTCGGGCGGGATGGCGACGCCGAACGTCGCGATGCCCCTCGGGCTCGACCCGGCCAACCTGATGACGAACCTGGTGAACACGACCTCCACCGGCTACCTGCCCCTGACGTCCATCCAAGGCATCGCGGGCGCGAACTTCACCTGGACTCCGGGCGATCCGAGCAGCTTCATGTGCTACTTCTACGGAGTTGGCTGCTCGCCGTCCCAGTTCCTGTTCCCGAGCACGATGCACGTCCTCACGGGCGCGCAGAACCTCTGGAACGGAGCCAGCACGATCGACTCCCAGCCCGACCAGGGCCAGGGCGTCACGATCGCCGTGGTCGAGGTCGGGTGCGCGATCCCGTCGGACCTCGCCCAGTGGTCGGCGCAGACGTTCGGCAGCTCGAGCCAGCTGATGAACCGCCTGACGCAGGTCGCGATTAACGACCCGACGGCGTACTTCCCGAACACGAACCTCAACAACTGCGTCTTCAACGGGTTCATGTGGGGCTGGACGATCGAAACCGAGCTCGACATCGAGTACGCCGCGGCGATGGCGCCCCTCGCGCACATTGACGTGATCGGGATGCCGAGCGCCTACTACTCGAGCATCGACAACACCTACCTCGACATCGCCCAGTACCTCGCGTCGGGTTCGTCCTGCGCGCTTTCGGGCAGCCCGGCGATCATCGTCGAAGGGCCGAGCCAGGGGGCGTGTTCGGTGACGATCACATCGAACTCGTACGGCTCCGGCGAGGCCTACGCGGCCTACGTCGGCAGTCCGATGTACCTCACCGTCGAAGACCAGAACCTGCACATCATGAACCTCGTCGGCGTGACGAACTTCTTCGCCTCGGGTGACTACTCGGGGGCGGCGTTCGGCGCGGCGACGAACTCGGGTATCCCGGCGGTCGCCGAGGGCTCCACCTCGGTCGGCGGCGGTCAACTGACCGCGGCCGGTGCGGGTGGGCAGGAGTTCCCGGTCACGGGTACGCAGACGTGCATGGGCTTCGTGTGGTTCAACTACTGCTTCGGGCAGTTGGCCTACGTCGCGCCCGCGGTGAGCATCGGCTCGTACACCTACTGGGACTACGGCTTCGGCATCGGCGGGACCTACATGGGCATCGTCGGCGGAGGCTTCGGGCAGTCGATCTCGGAGCAGCAGCCGTGGTGGCAGAACGCGCTCGACACCTACTCGAGCGGCCAGAAGATGGACCCCGTGATCTCGGGCTCGGCGGCGTTCAACATGACCATCTACGCCTTCGGCTCGTGGTACTTCGACTACGGCGGCACCAGCTTCGCCACGCCGGTCGCGGCGGGCGAGTGGGCGCTGATCGAGGAGCAGGCGCTGACGGCGTTCAACACGGCCAAGATGGGCGACATCAACCCGCTGCTCTACGCGGCCCACAATGCCTACGAGGCGGGCGTCTCGAGCGTCTCGACTGACCCGTACGTCCCGATGCAGGACATCGGCTGGGGCTTCGACTGGGGTCCGATCAGCTCGTTCACGTGGTACTACTACAACCTGAGCATCAACTCGGAGTTGGGGGGCGTTTCCAGCCCGCCGATCCCGCAGTGGTTCCCGACCCTGTACAATCCCGCCGGTAACGGCTGGAACTACCTGCAGGGCCTCGGGATGCCGCTCGCGACCACGCTCGACAACGAGCTCATCGGCCAGGTACCGGCGGTCCAGCACGCGCTCGACAACGAGCCGTTCTCGGTCCTCGAGGTCACCTCTTCGGGAGGCCTCGTGCCGTTCACGACCCTCGTGGGCGGGACGACGTATACGCTCCAGGTGGTCCTCGCCAATGGGCAGCCGGGCGGCTACTACACCGTCCAGGCCTACTCGGGCGGGACGGGCGTGAACGTCTACGGCGGCGGAACGGTGACGACGATCTCGACGGGCTCGAACGGTCAGTTCACGTACACGCCGGTCTACGCGGCGCCCCCTCTCGAGCCGACGAACGCGACGGAGTACGGCTACTTCCTCGTGACGTCGGTCGCGGGCGGCGCGTCGCCGGACTGGAGCTTCCTCGCCTTCGCGGTCGGGCAGCCGAGCGCGACGGGGACTCTCTCGCTGTGCGTGACGGACGCCTACGGGGTTTGCCAGACCGCGGTCGCGGAGCAGACGATGTTCACGACGGTGACGTACACGGGCTTCTACCAGTTCGGCGCGCCCGCCTACGCGACGCTGAACGGCTTGCCCGTGGCGGGAGCGGTGCTCTGGCAGGTCGCGGTGGTGTCGGACTACGGGTTCCTCGACCCGACGCTCGCCCCCGGCTACTACGCTCCGGGCGCCACGATCGGTCACTTCCTGACCGACACGCGGGGCTCGGCCGAGTACTGGGTCGACGGCTTCCTGGCGGAGAACAACGGGCCGGTGTACACCCAGGTCTACATCCTGACGGCGACCTACGACGGCCTGACGTCGAACAGCGTGACCGTCTTCGTGGAACCGCAGACCGGATCGATGAACATGAGCCAGCTCAGCTTCGACCAGTCCTCGGGGACCGTGTCGGGCGCGCTCTCGTTCTCCGATCTCAAGTACGTCGACTTCGTCAACATCTCGGTCGGCAGCGCGCCGGGCCAGTACATCAACTACACGGCCCCGCTGCCGGGCGCGTTCCTAGGCGGACCGCCGACGTACTACGACTGGGCCCAGCCGCCGAACACGGTGCCGTTCCCCGGTGAGATGCCGTACTTCGACTCGAACCCCGCGGTGTCGTACTCGCCGGCCCCCGGCGTGTGGCTGCCGGGGATCTGGCTGAACGCCATCTCGGACGGGCAGCTGCCGGTGAGCATCAGCACGGTGGGACTGGACGGACCGGTCGTCGTGAGCGTCGTGGCGGGAGGGACGAACGATCTGTCGTTCTCCTACTCGTTCTTCGGGTACACCTTCGTCTTCCCGATGGTGCAGTACCCGATCTTCTGGCAGGACCCGACGGTCTTCCTACCGGCGACGCTGACGGCCAGCCAGGCGACGTCCACGGTGACGGGGAGCGACACGTTCACGTGGTCGGGGACGGCCTACCCCGGCGCGGTCGGCAAGCTCGAACTGGTCTCGGGCGGAACCACGTCGGTCCTCGCCTCGGGGCTCAAGGGAACGTACACGCTGGACACGACGGGACTCCTCGACGGGCAGTATTCGGTCGCCTTCGTGGAGAGGGCACCGGGAGCGACGGCCACGCAGCCAACGGTCGGGTTCTATGCGGACAACCAGGCGGCGAGCGCGAGCGCGCTGATCTCGCAGCTCCAATCCGAGTTGGGGGCGGACGCGCAGTCCATCGCGTCGCTCCAGACCGGCTGGGCCAGCGCGAACACGACCATCGCGTCGTTGCAGTCGCAGGTGGCGAGCCTCCAGGCCAGCCTCTCGGCGGCCAACGCGAACATCGCGGCCCTCCAGGCGCAGGTGACCTCCATGAACCAGGAGATCCAGTCCCTGCAGACCGGGTGGGCGAACGCGAACGCGACCGTCGCCTCGCTGAACAGCCAGCTCACCGCGGACACCGCGACCGTCGCGTCGCTGCAGGCGCAGATCACGGCCCTCCAGAAGGACAACACCGCGAACGCGACCGTGGTCGCGACGCTCAAGGGCGAGCTCGCGACGACGCAGACCCAGCTGAGCACCACTCAGGGCGATCTGACCCAGGCGAAGGGCCAGCTCTCCGTGGACGCGACCCAGATCGCGACCCTGCAGGGACAGGTGCAGACCCTGCAGAACCAGCTGAACGCGAAGCAGGGGTACATCGCCCCGGCGTGGTACGACACCTTCCCCGGTGGCGGCCTCGCGGTGGGGTTCCTCTTCGCGGCAGTGGGAGCGTTGCTGGGGACCCTGGGCGTGTACGCCGTGCGTCGCCGACGACCCCGTGCGACCTCGAGACCGGAGACGCCGGTGCGCTCGGCTCCGTCGGGCGAGAGCCAGCTGCCTCCGGCCTCCCTCGAGGGCACGGACGGCCCCCGGCGCTCGCGCGAGGACGTGCTCCGCCGGGCGATGGCGGCCCGCGACAAGCTCCTGCGAGAAGGCGACCTGCGTTCCGCGAACCGGATCGGCCAGATGGCCAAGATCTTGGGGGACCTCAGCGGAGTTTCGGTGCCCCCACCGGAGTTCGAAACGATCTACCGGTGAGTCGGGTCCGCCCGACAGGATCCGCCCTCCCGTGAAAGCGGGAGGGCGCAACCCCTTCTCCCTTCTTCTTTTTCTCCCTCGATCCGCGGGACCCTCGTTCCCCGGTCAGAAGGCCGGCGGACGCCCGCGAAAATGTTGGACCGAGATAGATATACTCCCTTGACGATGCAATCTTGGAAGCGCCGAGGGGTTTATGCGCCTGCGCCCGGGGCTCGCGGTCATCGTGGTGCTGATCGTGGCGGGCGTCGCCGTGGCGGCGGGCGCCATCATCTACTGGTTGCCCGCCCAGTCGGGACGGTATTCGGGCCCGGGGATCCCGTACTCGGTCGAGTCGAGCTGCGTCCTGGCCGGCGACGGCTCCTGGTGTTCTCAGGGGTTCCAGGTGAATTCGACCGACTTCAACGTCACGGAGTGCTTTTCGGACAACTCCACGTTCCCCACGGCGGTCTGGGGGGAGTTCATGAACCAGAGCCAGTACCACTCCTTCAACGTGAACGATACGCTCACGCACCTCGGCAACCAGTCGGCCCCGGGGTGCTTCGGACCCCGAGCGTTCTCGGTCGGGCCGGGCCCGTTCTGGTTCGTGTTCCTCAACACGATCCCGAGCCCGGTCCGGGTCCAGTTCACGATCTCCGTCGAGGTCCCCGGCTGAGCGGGCGGGGTCGTTCGCGGCCGTTCGGTCGCGGGACCGTTCGAGGCCGGGGGCAGAAGACACCCAGCTCTTATATCGGCCGGCCAAATCGTGCCGCGGTATGACGGAGAGCGCCTCCGCGACCCGTGCGGGCAACGACCTCGGAGCCGATGCCGTCGACCTTCCCCGGGAACTGCGGCTCGAGGCGTACCGCTGGATGGTCCTCGCGCGGGTCGTCGATGAGCGGGCGCTCTCCCTCCAGCGCCAGGGCCGTATCGGGTTCTATGCCCCGCTCTCCGGTCAGGAAGCGGCCCAGGTGGGGGCCGCCTACGCCCTCGGGGCCGAGGACTGGATCTTCCCGGCGTACCGGGAGCTGGCGGTCGCCCTCGTCCGGGGAGTTCCCTTGCGGACGATCTTCGACCAGCTCGTCGGCAACTCGGCCGACCTCTCCCGGGGAACGCAGATGCCGAACCACTTCGCGTTCCGGGCGCAGAACTTCGTCAGCACCTCGAGCCCGATCGGCACCCAGATCACGCAGGCCGTGGGGACCGCGATGGCGATGCAGCGGCGGGCCGCGCGCGCCGTGACGATCGCCTTCTTCGGGGACGGGGCCACCAGCTCGAACGACTTCCATGCCGGGCTCAACTTCGCCGGGGTCTTCCGGGCCCCGACCGTGTTCTTCTGCCAGAACAACCAGTGGGCGATCTCCCTGCCCCGCGACCGGCAGACGCGGAGCGCGACGCTCGCGGAGAAGGCCTCGGCCTACGGCTTTCCCGGCGTCGTCGTGGACGGGAACGATCTCGACGCGGTCTACCGGGCCGTGCGCACGGCCCGGGAACGGGCGATCGCGGGCGAGGGCCCCACCCTCATCGAGGCCCAGGTCTACCGGTTCGGGCCGCACTCGACCTCCGACGACCCTCGCCGGTACCGCGCCGACAGCCAGGTGGCGGAGGCGCGCGCGCGGGACCCGATCCACACCCTGAAGGAGCGCCTCATCGCCGAGCACCAGCTCGACGAAGCGGCCGATGCGAAGATCTGGGAAGCGGCCCGGGCCGAGGTGGCCCAGACGTTCGAGGCCGCGGAGCGGACGCCGCCGCCCGAGCCGCGGACCCTCTTCGAGAACGTCTTTGCTCACCTGACCCCCCGACTGGAGGAGCAGCGGGCGGCGTACGAGCACGAGGCCCTCCCAGGGACGGGAGGCAGACCATGAGCGAGCTCACGATCGTCCAGGCGATCAACCGCGCCCTCCACGAAGCGATGCAGCACGACCCGAACGTGCTGGTCCTGGGGGAGGACGTCGGAGTGAACG
>JAKAPG010000040.1 GCA_021823085.1 Thermoplasmata archaeon
GTAGCGGAGGGACCGCGAACATGGTGACGGCGACCGGCTCGGCTGCGGGCGACACCGCTCAGGCGACGTTCACGGGAACGGTGGCGACCCTGACGCTAAGTCCGGCGCAGGGGCCCACGGGAATCGTGGTAACGGCGGCCGTGAGTGGGCTGGCATCGACGGACAGTTCGGTGAGCGTGACGGGTCCAACGTCAACAACGCTCTGCACGTTCACGGTATCTCCGGCGAGTTCCGGGCGCGGATCCTGCAGTTTCACCGTGAATTCGCAGAACGGCTTCACGTTCAGCAGCGGAGGCAGCTCGAACACAGTGACCGCTGCCGGTTCGGCCGGCAGCACCGACCGCGCGTCCGCGACGTTCACGGGGACGACGTCCTCGCTGACCCTGAGCCCGGTGTCGGGACCGAGCGGAGTGACGGTGACGGTGAGCGGGTCGGGGTTCGCGTCAACGGACACCCAGGTGACCCTATCGAATCCGGGCGACTCGTCCCTCGCGGTTTGTGCGGTCAGCTCGGGGACGATTCAGCAGCCGTGCTCCTTCGTGGCGAGCTCCTCGACCGGCTTCACGTTCAGTAGTGCCGGGAGCACGGTGGTGGTAACAGCGACAGGGAACCAAGCGGGGGACACGCAAACGACGACGTTCACGGGGACGGTGGCGAGCCTGGTGCTTTCCCCGATCTCGGGACCGAGCGGAGTGACGGTAACGGTGAGCGGATCGGGGTTCGCGTCGACAGACACGTCGATCGCGGTGAAGATCGGGTCGACCTCCCTGTGCAGCATCTCGGCGAGTGGGGGGAGCGGTTCGTGCACGTTCACGGCCAATGCAGCGAATGGGTTCACGTTCAGCAGCGGTGGCACTGCGAACACGGTAACGGCGACGGGGAACGTGGCGAGCGATAAGGCCCAGCAGACGTTCACGGGAACGACATCGGCGCTGACACTGAGTCCGGCGTCAGGACCCTCTGGAATCACGGTGACCGCCACCGCTTCCGGGTTCGCGTCGACGGATACGACGATTAGTGTGAAGATCGGCTCGGCGCTGTTGTGCTCAATCTCCGTGAGCGGCGGCGGAGGCTCATGCAGTTTCACCGCGAGCACCGCGAACGGCCTCTCCTTCAGCAGCGGCGGCAGTGCGAACACGGTGACCGCGACCGGCTCTCCCGCGAGCGACACGGCGACGGCGACGTTCACGGGGACGGTAGCGAGCCTGACGCTGAGTCCCTCCTCCGGACCAACGGGCGTGACGGTGACGGCCACGGCTTCTGGATTTGCGTCGACAGACACGACGGTCGCGATTACGGGGCCGACCTCGGTGACTCTCTGCACGATCACGGTCTCGCCCGCCGGTTCCGGGAGCGGTTCGTGCGGTTTCACGGTCAACTCGGGGAGTGGTTTCTCCTTCAGTAGTACCGGGAGCGCGAGCACGGTAACGGCGACGGCCTCGGCGGCAAGCGACAAGGCCCAGCAGACGTTCACCGGCACCATGCCGACACTGACCCTTTCCCCCTCCTCGGGCCCGAGTGGCGTGACGGTGACCGTGGCAGGATCCGGCTTTGCTTCAGCCGACTCTCAGGTCACCCTTTCGAACCCGGCGGACTCTAGTCTGGCGGTATGCGCCTTGAGCTCCGGGACGATTAGTGGTGCCTGCAGCTTCGTGGCGGATTCCGTCAACGGCTTTTCGTTCAGTAGCGGCGGGAGCGCTGTCGTTGTGACCGCAACCGGGAACGCGGCAGGCGACACTCAGACCGCGACCTTCACGGGGACGGTCCTCAGCCTGACGTTGAACCCATCCCAGGGACCCAGCGGCGTAACGGTCACCGTCAGGGCGAGCGGATTCGCCTCCACCGATCCCAGTATCCAGGTCGACGGCCCCACTTCGGATTCTCTATGTACGATCACAGTGTCGCCCGCCGGTTCGGGAAGCGGTTCGTGCTCCTTCCAGTCGAGCTCGGGGAACGGCTTCACCTTCAGCCTTTCCGGGACCTCCAACAGCGTGACCGCTACTGGGTCCATCGCGGGCGACGTTCAAATCGCGACCTTCACCGGTACCACGCCTGCGATTACCGTAACCCCAGGCCAGGGACCGGTCGGCGCCACCGTCACTGTAGCCGGAACTGGCTTCCCCGTGAACACCGCACTCAGCTCGCTCCTCTTCGATGGAGCCGCCATCTCCTCGTGCGCGAGCGGATCCATGACCGCCGACGGGACGGGGCGGCTGAGCTGCCAGTTCAGAGTACCTGCCGGTACCAGCGGCACGTCGGTGGAGGCGACAGCGTCGACCGGCCAAATCGTGCCGGCCACCTTCACGGTCACGACGCCCATGATTACGCTGAGCCCCCAGCAGGGCCCCACGGGATCCGACGTTACCGTGGCCGGGACGGGGTACTCCGTCGATGTGACGCTCAAATCCCTTGTTTTCGATGGTGTGGCAATCACTAGCTGCGTGAGCGGGTCCCTCGCGACTACCGCGACCGGATCGTTCGACTGCCAGTTCACGGTACCGGCAGGAACCAGCGGAACCTCCGTGGTCGCGACAGACCCGGGCGAGACCACGGCGAGTGGGACCTTCACGGTGACGATCCCGTCCTTCTCGGTCGCTCCGACCTCCGGACCGAGCGGAGCCACGGTAACCGCGTCGGGAAGTGGGTTCACGGTCAGCTCGAACATCCAGTTCACCATCGGTAACGGCGGAGTCATCTCATCGCCGACTGCTTGTACCACGTCGCCCTCCGGAACCTTCAGCGGCTGCGCATTCACCGTAAACGGTCCAGTCGGCTCGTATACGCTCACCGCGACCGACTCCTCCCACAGTACGGCCACAACGGCGTACTCGATTGTCTTCCTCTACACGCTCACGTTCTCCGAGTCCGGCCTTCCGAACGGAACGACCTGGACGGTTACTGTCGGCGGGCACGCCGAGAACTCTACCAACTCGACCATCTCCTTCCAGCTTCAGAACGGAACCTACACCTACGTGATCACCGACGTGTCGGGCTGGCACCAGATCAGCCTCGCCTACTCCAGCAGCGTCACAGTGAAGGGGTCCTCAGTCACCGAACCCACGCTCCAGTTCACGCGGGTGACCTACCAGGTCACGTTCAGCGAAACCGGGCTTCCCGTGGGCACTACATGGTGGGTGAACCTGAGCAACGGTCAGTCCCGGGAGGGAACGGGGGGGTCGACCATCATCTTCCTCGAGCCGAATGGGAGTTACGACTACAGCGCGAGCGCTGCCCCCGACTCCTATGCCGCCCCCGGCGGGACATTCGACGTGAACGCGATGCCGCTATCTCTCACGGTTCGGTTTAGCAGCACTTACTACCCGGTAACCTTCTCGGAGACTGGGTTGCCTACTGGCGTACGTTGGTGGGTCAACTTGACGGGAGGGCCCTCGGGAAGCTCGACCACGTCGACCCTCACGCTCTCGCTCGTGAACGGTACTTGGCTGTATGTGGTCGCGGCCGCCAACCCGACGTATCGGGCGCCGTCCGGCACCTTCACCGTGAGCGGAGCGGCCAGGACGGTCTCGATCGCGTTCTCCGCCTACTATGCCGTTACCTTCATCGAATCGGGGCTGCCCTCCGGTACTTCATGGCAAGTGACAATGGATGGGGTCACTCAGACGGCCATCGCGGGGATCTCGATTGTCTTTTCCGTGCCGAACGGGTCGTACGCCTACCAAGTGGGCGATGTGTCAGGCTGGCATCAGAACACGATACCCTACCGTGGTACGGTGACCATCAGCGGCGGGGGCGTCATGTATCCGACCCTTGCGTTCGTACAGGTCCGGTACTCGGTGACGTTCTTTGAATCCGGTCTTCCGGCCGGGACCAGCTGGTTCGTCAACATCACCAACGGGACCTCCTCCCATGCGATGGGGTCCACGATCGTGCTCTTCTTGCCCAATGGCACGTTCGATTACCGCGTCAGCTCACCCGGCTTCTTCGCGTCGCCGGGCTCGGGCGCGTTCGCGGTCAGCGGCGGACCCTCAGTGGTCAGCATCACGTTCACTCTCGCGAAATACGCGGTAACCTTCACCGAGTCCGGGCTTCCCTCCGGCACCAGTTGGACTCTCGCCCTCAATGGAGTGAACCAGACCTCCACGAACTCGACCATTGCCTTTGAAGAGGTGAATGGGACCTATTCGTTCCTGGTGCACTCTTCGAACCCGCAGTACCACGCGCCCGGAGGCACGTTCTCCGTCAGCGGGAACACGGTCGACGTCTTCGTCAGCTTCTCCTTGACAAACTACCAGGTGACGTTCACCGAGACCGGCCTTCCGTCCGGGACGGGCTGGTCGATCACCCTGAACGGAACGACGAACCGATCGACGAGCATCGTGATCACGTTCGCGAGCTCGAACGGGACGTATGCCTTCTCGATCGGGGCGGTTCCCGGCTACGTCGCCTCCCCGAGCTCGGGCACGGTGCAGGTTTTCGGGACCGCGGTCTCGATCGTTATCCGGTTCTCCATCCCCGAGTACTCAGTGGTGTTCAAGGAAACCGGCCTCCCCACCGGTACGTTCTGGACGGTCACTCTCAACGGCACGAACCGATCCTCGGACTCGGTGAACATCACCTTCACCCTGGCGAATGGGACATACGCCTATCTGATTGGCTCGCTGGCCTACGTCGCCGAGCCGAGTTCGGGAACGGTGGCCGTCTCCGGAGACGAGCGCACCGTTTCGGTCCAGTTCCTTCCAGGATACAGCGTGACGATCAATCGCCCGGGCGGGCTCCCGAACGGGACACTATGGAACGCGACCCTGACGGGAGAGGCTCTGAGCGCCGCGGCGCTCGGTTCGGACACGCACGCGGTCTTCCCGGTCAACGAGACCCGCAGTTCCACCGCGCAGACGATCACCTTCCTCGAACCAGCGGGCAACTATACTTGGCAGGTCACGGTCTACGGCCACTCCGGCTACCTCGCGCAGGGCACGGTCGCGCCTTCGCCCGCGAACCCCCACCCGAACGTCGTCCCGCCGCCGGTCGGAGGAGGAGGTAGCGGTGGATTCGGCACGTTCGGGGCGTTCTTCCTCGCTGCGCTGCCCTACATCGCGCTTGCAGTCGCGGGTGCCCTCGTGTTGTTCGGACTCTTCCTTGCGCTAGCGAGCCGGCGCAAGAAGGCACGGGAGGCGCCGAGCACGGAGTACTTCGAGGCATACCTGCCTACGGCGACGCAGCCGGCCGTCACCGTTCCGGTCCTCTTCGAGGGATACACTCCTGCCGAGGAGGCGCCGTTCACCCCTCCCCTCTCCGAGGCCCCGTCGCGGGCCACTGCTTCTCAGTATCTCGAACCGTGGGAACCCGGCCCCGAACCAGGGTCGTCGGCGAAGTCAGGAGAAGAGACGGCCGCGCCGGTTCTACACGACACCGGCTCGAAAGGGTCTCCGTCGTCTCGGGCCGGAACCCCGGAGGAACCACCCAAGCCGTCCGCAGGGCCTTCGGCTCAGTCCCCGAACAACTCAAAGAAGGGACCCGTGGACGATTCGACGCTTGTAGATTGGACTCCGGACGAAGAGTAGGGAGTCCAAGATTTGGTCTTGGGGGCGAGAGCCCGTCGAGACGGCGAACGGCATGTTGGGGAGGCGATCGCCGGCGGGTGGTCTCCCCTTTATCGCTTCAACCGACGCCGGTGGACGAGTACGCTTGACGGAGCGGTCCCCATCAGGATGCTGGGTCGATCCACGCGCGTCCTTCGATGGCTCGCATGTAATGGTTGGAAGTTCATTCGGCCGGTGTCTTGACACGACCGTGCCCAAGGACCGCGAGGGCGAACGTGCCAAAGCGCGGCTCCGTAGTGCGGAAGGGATGGATCGATCTCCCGGGTCGACGCGTCGACCCCGCCACGAAGGTCGCGGGCGTTGCGTGAGCCGCGGCTCAGGAGCGGGTGTCGGTTGTGCCGCAGCAGAACGTCTCGGGTTAACTCCTCCCGACGCCCCCACGATGCGGGGTTACAGGTGGGACGGAAGGCGGGTGCGGGGGGCTCGCTGCCGGCGGCGACATCCAGCGCGCTGGAACCACCGTCACGGGCCGTCGTCGCGTCGCGCCGGAGGTGTCCGCCCCCCCATCGGTACAGTGCATGATAGAGGGGCTGTCCCAGGGAGCGGAGTCCTTCACCGCGACTTCGGTCCTCGTTACCCCATTCGTCCTAGCCGGATGATTTGTACTTGCGGTCGGTTGAGGTATGGACTGGTCGGGATTTGAACCCGAGGCCTCCGGTTTGCAAAACCGGCGATCTTCCGGACTGATCTACCAGCCCGCGCGCCGCCTCCTTGCCGCTCGTCCTGTCGGAACCCGGCGAACTGATGCTCTCGCCCCCTCGGTCTGACCCGGGAAGTCGTCGGGATGACCCGATCTTCCCCGAAGCGCCACTTGGACCTCGCCACGCTTATAATAGGCACGCGAGTCCCCCGCCGTCCATCATGGCTGCATCCTCGTATCGCCACATGGCGAATTCGTTCCGCCGGACCCTCGGGGACGAGGGGGCCGTGCTCCGCCACGAACGCCTTCTCTCCTGGCGGCGAGAGACCACCGTCACGCGCGTCGAGCACCCCCTGCGCCTCGATCGGGCGCGTGCGGTCGGCTACCGCGCGAAGGAAGGCTTCGTGGTGGTACGTGTCCGGGTCCGCCGCGGGGGCCAGAACAAGCGCGCGATCATCGCCGGACGCCGCCCCAAGCACAAGGGGATCGCGCGCATGACCCTCGCGAAGAGCCTGAAGCGCATCGCCGAGGAACGGGCCCAGAAGCACTACCCGAATCTCGAGGTCCTCAACTCCTACTGGATCGGAGAAGATGGGAAGGAGAAGTTCTTCGAGGTGATCCTGCTCGACCCGGTGCATCCGCAGATCGCGAACGACCCCCGTCTGGAGTGGATCACCGGAGCCATGCACAAGGGCCGCGTCTACCGCGGCCTCACGAGCGCCGGCAAGGAAGGACGGGGTCTCCGCTGGAAGGGCAAGGGCGCGGAGCGGATGCGCCCGTCCCGGACCCGGAACCGTCGCGAAGAGCGGCGCACCCAGACCAAGGTCATCCCGTAGTCGCGGCACGTTCACGCGTCGCCGTCGGTGACCTCCGACCAACTGGTACCGGCCCTCTCGGCAAGATGGTAGGCCCACGTGTCGAGCCCCTCGACGTGCACGAGCTCGCCTCGCAGGGCGCGTCCGAGCCGACGCCGAAGGTCGAGGTCGATCTCGATCCCATCGGCCCTCAGGTACTCGGCGAGTCGCTGCGCGAGCTGTCCGCCGGTGCGGTCCCAATCGGTGAGGATGATCGCTCGCGAGTGACCGGAGGAGAGCGTATGGCTCACGCGCGAGAGCGGAGATCCGTGATGGACGACGACGATCGGCACATCGAGGCCGAGGCGGGCGAGCGACCTCCGATCCCGGACCCCTTCGACGACGACCACCGTACCGGGCTCGTGGGACCTTTCCTGCAGTCGGCTCCACAGACGCACGAACTCGTCGAGCGCCTGCTCGACCGGGTTCCGAGACGACATCGTTCGCGCTCGGGGCGACCCGCGCAACCACTATAGCCTCGTTCTCCCGTCGACCGCCGCTCCCATGCCCGACCCGTACACCCAACTCCTCGACCTGCGCCGGAGCGAAGGGGCGGCCCGCGGGCTCGCGAAGCTTCCCCGGGACTTCTACGCATCGACCGCCGCCTATCTGGAAGAGACGCGACGCTCCTACGAGTCGGACCTCCGCGAGAACCCCTCGAGCCGGAAGGGAGAGATCTCCCGCCAAACGCACCAGCGGGCGAGCCAGCTCGCCCGGGACATCGTCGAAGCGCGCATCTCCAAGCTCCTCGGCGCCGCTTTTCAGGCGAGCATCGGCGGGACCCGCGAGATCGCCAACGCCCTCCCCGAGGAACGGTCCTTGTTCGATCGGCTCGTTCAGACCCTGACCGAGTACCGACGTGGCTCGGCTCCGTACCTCGAGCCGGGGAGCGCCGTAGCCCCGGCCCCCGCGACCCCGTCCCCTCCGAGCCCCGCCACACCCGCCCAAGGAGTTCCTCCCCGGGCCCTCGCTGAGCCGAGCCGCCCCGCGCCCCTTGAGTACGTTCGGATCCTCAAGGACTCCCGCCCGATGCAGATCGGTCGGGACACGGTCGACCTTCGGAAGGAAGATGTTCTTCAGGTGCCGGGGGAGACCGCCCAGCTCCTGGTGGCCAGCAAGCTCGCGGAGCGCATCCGTCCCGCCGCGCCGAACCCCGTTACTTAGCACGGAATCTAGCTCCGCGACCCGACCACGAACTCGAGGACGCGAAAGCGCTCGAACCCGAACAGTAGGTTCTTCAGCCCGAGTTGGAGGCGCACGCTCTCCTCGGGAGCGGGAGCGGCCGGCTGCGCCGCCCGGGCGAGCGGCTCGATGCCCCACGCACCGAGCGCGTTCGCAAGGGATTCGTCGGCGATCGGACGAAGTCCGGCGCGTTCCGCGGCCCGGCGAAGGCGGGTCCAGTTCACGAACACGCTCAGATCCCGAGGGCCCCCGTTTGCGAGGGGATCCTCGACGAAGCGGTGCCCGCGCAATCCCTGGAGGGTTCCCCCCGGGTGGCCCCGAAGGAGCTCGTCCTCCTCCATCCCGTAGTCGACCACGATCGCAACGCCATCCACGAGATGGTCGGCCACGTCCCTCAGGAGCGACTCGGCCGCCGGGGCCACCTCCGCGATCGTCCCTTCCTCGAGTCCGCCCGGCTCGGGCATCGCCGGCGGCAGGTGGGTCGGACACCGGCGTTTCGCCACCCACCGCGATTCGCTCGCGGAAACTCCGAGCTCGCGCCAGGCGCCGTGCGACACTTCGAACCGGCGGACCGGTTGGGCGTCCAGCAGTTCGTGGAGGATCACGACCCCACGGAAGGGTCCATCCGCCCCCAAGGATGTTCCGCGACGGACCTGAACGGTCGTCGCCGCGGAGGCCCGCTGGGCTGCGCGAAACGACTCCTCAAGACGCGGCGTCGCCCGATCCACGAGTCGGTAGGTCAGGCCCGCCGCGATCTGGGGGCGTCGGCCTAGTTCGGCGATGATCCCCGCCGCGAGAAGACCGTCCCCGGGGCCGACCTCGACGATCTCGGGCGCGGGAGACGATGGGAGGTCGTGGAGCGCACGCTCGATCCGACCGGCGAACGTCTTCGCATACAGAGGGCTCGCCTGGGGAGCCGTGTAGTACTCGCCCTTCGGCCCGATGACCGCGGCATCCCGGTGATAGAATCCGCCGTCGGGCGAATACAGCGCCTGCTCCATGAACACGTCGAACGGAAGGAAGTCGCCGTCGCCGGACGGGTCGCGCTCCGCCGATCCGGTCATCGGCTACGCCGAATGCCTCAGCCGATGTAGCCGAGGTCGTCGCGCGCCCCACTGCCGCCCGCGCTCGCCGGCTCACCGGTGTGCTGCTCGACGTCGTGGATCCGCTGGGCGATCCGGTCGATCTCGCGCGCCTTGCTCTCGAGATCGGTGAAGTCGACCTGGAGGTTCAGCACCTCAACGAGAACCTTGAGGATGGCCTGGGCGCTGCGCGGGTCGACAAAGTAGCCCGAGGTCTCTCCCATCAGGCAGACCCCCTCCATCCCGAAGAGGCGTCCGATCCCCAGGAAGAGTCCGCTCGCGCCGATCAGGCCGCCTCCCGGGTCGTTGCGCGAGAAGACGACGCCGTACTTCTTCATCGCCTCGACCCGTTCGGCCGAGGTGGCCGCGCCTAGGACGCGGGGCTCCTCGACGACATGGCCCTGCGCGAAACCCGCGAGGGTGAAGACCTCGCGAACGCCCAGCGTACGGCAGAACTCGAGGACGCGGTGGGTGATCTCATACTGCCCTTCCGGGCTGATCCCTTGGTAATCCCCACCGAGAATGACGACATCGCGCGCCTTCGAGCCCGACGGACGGTAGAAATGGAGGTCGTTCGAGACCATCCGGATGATCCCTTCCTCGTTCACGTAGACCTGGGGCGGAAAGAATCGCGAGTAGATCGTGGCGAGCGGCTTTGCCTTCAACTGGTCCCGGAGGTAGTCCGCGGCCAGCTTGCCGACGTTTCCCACGCCCGGAAGGCCCTCGACCAGGATCGGGTCGCGAAGGGTCGGCAGCTTATCGACCACCCGGATCACTACGTCGTCCATCTCGGCATCGTTCAGACGGGACTTCGATAGATAAGAGTTCGGTAACCGCGCGGCCGCTCGGTAGCCCTCGGCGCGGTTCCGTGCCGAGAGCCGGCTCGTTCGCGAGCGGCACTGTCAAGTAGCGCGGGATGTCCCAAGTCTTCGGAGTCCCTCGCGGGCACGCGCATGTCGTCGATCGAGGACGAGATCGTCGCGCTGGAAGAGGAGATCCGCAACACCCAGTACAACAAGGCGACCCAGCGGCACA
>JAKAPG010000041.1 GCA_021823085.1 Thermoplasmata archaeon
CCTCTTTCGTTCTCCGCTGGAACGATCTTTTCCGCCCGATCTCCGAGAGCTGGGGCGGGTTCGCCGTCGGCCCGGTCACGCGATGGTTCGAGACGAACACGTTCTTTCGTCAACCGATCCTCCGCGCCCCTCCCGAACGAACCCCCGGCGCGATCGCCTCCCGCCTTCCGCTCCCGCTTCGAGGAGAGGGCGCGGCGCGCGCTCTTGTGATCCTCCCGGGACCCTACACCCTTGCGGGTCTCCTGGACAATCGCTCCGGGGAAACCGCGCAGGCGCTGATCCACCGGCTCGGCCGATTGCTTGCCGAGGAGGTACGCGAGCTGCGCGGGCTCGGCTACCGGTCATTCGAGTGGGTCGAGCCCCTGCTCGTTACCGAGACCCCGACCGGTCCGGCGGCGGAATCCACGGTCGCCGCCTACCGGGCGATCCACGATGCCGCCGCCAACGAGACCACCATCGTCTGGACGTACTTCGGCGATGCCGCGCCGTGCCTCCCTCTCCTCGCGCGCCTGTCGTCCGCGGTCATCGGCGTCGATCTAGCTGAGACCGATCCCGCGTCGCTCGAAGTCGAGCTCAAGGGCCGCGCGCTCGGGCTCGGCGTCATCGACCCACGCACGACGCTCAGCGAGGACCCCGGCGAAATCGTCCGGATCGTCCGGCGCCTCGCGGAGCGCGCGAAGCCGCGGGAGGTGTGGCTGGGCAACGGTGCACCGCTCGATCTTCTCCCGGCCGAGCCGGCGGCGAAAAGGCTCCACGTCCTTGCGGCGGCGCGTTCCTCGCTGGAAGCCGCGAACGGGGGCCCCCGATGAGCGATCGGCCCCTCTTCCCGGGCCAGGAGATCGGCAGCCTGATGAAGCCCCGCTGGCAGCTTCTCGGTCAACGCGGCATTCCTCTGGACGATCGCGCCCTCGCCGAGTTCGATGTGTGGGACCGCCAGTTGTCCTTCACCAGCGGGAACGAATCGCCCGCGGAGGCGTTGCGCGAGAGGCGCCCGCGCGAAGCGGATCCCGATGCGGTGCAGGACCTGGGTGCGCTGTTCGCCCTTCGCTATCTCGAGCGCGCCGGGCTGACCCGTGTCTACGACGGCGAAGCCCGCCGGATCGAGATGTACGAGTACCCGATCCGGCAGATGCGCGGATTCCGGTTCGTCGGACACGTGCGATCGTTCGACAACAAGTACTACCTCAAGGCGGCGAGCACGGCGGAGGTACGGCTCGTGCGGCCGTACCACCTCGAGGAGTTCGACTTCGTGAAGGCGCACGCGATCCGGGAGCCGAAGCTACCGATCACCGGGGCCTACACCCTCGCCGATTGGTCCTTCAACGAGTACTACCTCGGTCGTCGCTCGGGCTGGAAGGGCCGTGCCGCCCGGCGCGAAGCCCAGCGCGAGTTCGTCGGCGAGATTGCCCGCCATTCGCTCCGTCCGACGCTCCGGGCGCTCATCGACCGAGGATGTCGGGTCATCCAGATCGACGAACCGGCCGCCGGAACCCACCCCGGCGAGGGGGATTTGGTCGCGGAGGCGTTCAACGCCGCGACCGATGGGCTCGACGCAGAGTTCACGATGCACATCTGCTTCAGCAACTACCGGAGCCTCTTTCCGGCGCTCCTCGAGGCAAAGCGCTGCCGTCAATGGGCGTGGGAGTTCGCGAACCGGGACCGGGACGGGCGCGACGGCTACGAGGTCCTGAACGTGCTGCGCGAGTACGGCGACACACGCGAGGTCGGCCTCGGGGTCATCGATGTGCACCGGGATGAGCTCGAGACCCCGGAGCTCGTGGCCGGCCGGATACGGCGCGCTGCGAAGATCCTCGAAGATCCCCGTCGGATTTGGGTCAATCCGGATTGCGGGCTGCGTACCCGTTCGCTCGACGTCGCCTACGCGAAGCTCGAGGCGATGACGAAGGGAGCGGCGATCGCGCGCGCCGACTTCGAGCGGTCCCGAGCCTGAACCGCCGGCGCTAGTCGAGCGCCGTCAAGACCTCGGCCCGGTTCGCCCCGACGAGCACCGTGTGTTCCGCCTGCGCGACGAATCCCCCGGCCTGCTCCAGGAACACAGGGTAGCGCTGCAGGTACTTGCGTCCCCGTCGCAGCGCCTCTTGCTCGCCCGGGTCGGTGATCCATCGCACGGTGAACGGTAAGGTCCGGAAGCGGGCGTAGAGCCGCGCGAGGGCGGGGTTGGCGGTTCCCGGATCCCGGCGAAAACGTTCGATGTTACCGAACGTCCCGTTCGCGATGTGGCCGATGCCGTTGGTCGCGAACGGTTCAATCGCGACGATCTCCCCCTCGACGAACCGCTCCTCGGTCACCCCCCCCACGTTGGGGACCGACTTGCGGGCGTGGAGCAGGTAGCTCTGGATCAAGTGTCCCGTGAGATCGGAGACCGGACGGAATCCCCGAGCGTGGATCGCCGCCTCGATCGCCCGGCTCACGTCATCGATCCGGCCGCCCGCGTGGACCTGGGCGATGCCGGCCCAGACCGCCTCGTCCGCGGCGCGCTTCAGATTCTCGTACTTCCGTGTCCCGCCGACCTCCACGGTCTCGGCCGTGTCGGCGATCGCGCCGTCGAGGTGCGCGCCGACGTCGACCTTCACGAGGTCCCCTCGCTCGAAGGTCACCGAGTCATCGCTGCTTGGCGTATAGTGCGCAGCCTCGTGGTTCCGCGATAAGTTCGCGGGGAACGCCGGTTCGGCGCCCTTCGAACGCATGAACGACTCGATCGCCTCTGCGACCGTCCGTCGTTCGACCCCGGGCTCGATCATGCGCGCACCCAAATCCCGCGCCTGCGCGGAGATCCTTGCGGCGGTCCGCCAACGATCGAGATCTTCGGGGTAGGCGGCCATCGGCACTCAGGGACGCGAGCGGATCCGCGGCCGGGTGCCGGTGACGTCGACCAGAGTGGAGGGGGCTCCCGAGGGGTGGGGCGGCCCATCGAGGTACCCCGCGGCGGACCCGAATCGGGCCCGTGCCTGTGCGATGGACCGAACGGGCGGAGCTCCGTGTAGGTTCGCGCTCGTCGCCGTGATCGGTCCTCCGATCTCCCGTGCGAGCTCGCGTGCGAGCGGATGGTCGGGGACCCGGATCCCGATGGTCGGATTCGTGCCTACGATCGGGGCCGCGAGCCGGTCCCGGGCCCGAAGTGTAGGACGGGCCAGGATCGTGTACGGCCCGGGTAGGTGCGTTCGCACATACGACCGCGCCTCCTCGCCCAGCTCGGCGAGGGGTTCGATCTCCTCGATGGAGGAGACGGCGACCGAGATGGGTTGCGCTCCGTCCCTCGCTCTGAGGCGGATCAAAGCCTCGACCGCGTCGAAGTTCGTCGCGTCCGCGCCGATCCCGTAGAGCGTATCGGTCGGATACACTACCAGGCCCCCGGCGCGCATGCGTTCGACGGCCCGGTGCATCGACGGCCCCATGCCTAGACGTACTCGGCGTCGGTTCGGGTGTAGCGGACGAAATCCTTATCGTGGAAGTGGAGCGCGAGCTCGCGCTCCGCGGACGCCGGGGAGTCGGAGGCATGGACGAGGTTCGATGTCATCGCGAGAGCGAGATCCCCGCGCAGCGTCCCGGGCGCCGCCTTCGCGGGATCCGTCGCGCCGACCAAGGCACGGACGACCGTGATGGCCGAGCGGCCCTCCACGGCCAGTGCGAGCACCGGGGCGGACGTGATGTATTCGACCAGTTCGCCGTAGAACGGCTTCCCCCGGTGCTCGGCGTAGTGGGTTTCCGCGATCGGGCGCGTGAGTCGGACCATGCGCGCGGCCACGATCGTAAGTCCCTTGCGCTCGAGGCGGGTCACGACCTCGCCGACGAGCCCGCGGCGCACTCCGTCCGGCTTCACCAGGACGAGAGTTCGTTCCTTCGGCGCTTCGGGCATCGCGCCGCCGAGCGCGGTGCGCATGAAAACGTTTCGGCTCGCTTCCTTCCCCCGTGCCGGAGCCATCGTTCGACGTGGGCACGAGCGTCGGCCACGCCCCGGTAGCGCCGCGCGTTCCATCCGGCCCTGCGGGCGCCGTCCGCGTTGACCTGCTTGTCGTCCAGGAAGTAGAGATCCGTCGCCGGAAGACGCAGTTGGCGGCGGGCTCGATCGAACGCCTTGCGCGTCGGCTTGAGTGCGTGAAGCTCGTTCGAGAGCAGGATCGGCGAGAAACCGCGCAACCAACCGCGCCGGCGCAGCACGCGCACGTGCGTCGCGTCCGTGTTCGATAGGCAGGCCACGGCGATCCTCCGCTTTCGGAGCTGGGCGATCCAGCGGGTCACGCTCGGATCCGGTCGAGCGTGGCGTTCGAACTCCTCGATCCACCATCGACGCACCGAACGAGGGATCGCCCGATCCAGGCGACGGCCGACGCGGTCCCAGTACTCGGAGAGGCCGATCGTACCGAGCTCAAGCGCCCTCTCGACGTCCTCCATGATGGCGCTGACCCGCTTGGGAGACAGATCGAGGTGTCGGGCCACCTTGCGAAACGTGCGCTCATCGCTCCAGCGGATGACCACGCCGCCGAGGTCGAAGACGACTGCGCGCCGGGGGGACGGACGTGTGGCCACGGCCCGCTAGGCTGACGGCCGCCTAACCCTTCGCGCACGTCCTCACGCGACGGCGTTAAAGGCGCGAGGGGTCCGCATCGCGGCGATGGTCTCCCGAGGGGCCCCCCAATCCCGAACGCACCCGGCCGTCCGGGGTTTCCATCGGGCCGCGCGGACGTACGAGAGCGGGCGCCCCGAGTACCCGATCGCGGCAATCCGGTACATCGCCCGACGGTTCCGTCTGGGGCGGACCTCGACGATCGTCGAGCTGGGCAGTGGGACCGGTAAGCTCACGCGTCTCCTGATGAGGACCGGGGCCACGGTCGTCCCGATCGAGCCCACGCCCGGGATGCGCGCGGAGTTCGCTCGCCAGATCCCGGCCCTCCCCGTCCTGGATGGGGTCGCCGAGGAGATGCCTCTGCCGTCGAACATCGCCGATGCTGTCGTCGCGGCCCAGGCGTTCCACTGGTTCCGCCCCCGACCGGCGTTCCGCGAGATTGCGCGCGTGCTTCGATCCGGGGGCGGTGTCGCGCTGATCTGGAATCGGAGGGACGAATCGACCCCGTGGGTCGGCGAGGTCGGTAGGCTCTTGGACCGCTACATGCGCACGGTGCCTCGCTCTCGGGACGATGGGTGGCGACGAGCGTTGGAGAAGGGGGACCTTCCCTTCACCCCGATCCTGAAGCGGTCGTTCCGTCACGTCCAACAGCTCACTCCGGCGACCGCGGTGGATCGCTTCCTCTCCGTGAGCGCGATCGCGGTGCAGCCCGCTCGCGAACGGGCGCGCATCGCTCGGAAGCTACGGCGCCTCCTCGCCGCTGCCCCCGAGACCCGCGGTCGGGCGCGGTTCGGGCTACCGTACCGTACGGACGTCTATCTCTTCCGCAAGATGCGGTGAGTCTCGTCGGCTCACGCACGGGCATCGCAGGCGGCCCGCCACCGACACCGGGCGCATCTCGCACGAGAGGGGCGGGCGCGGCCATCGTACGGGAGGGCGATCTCCTTTCGGAGATCGAGCAGGATCGAGCGCGCCTCCGATCCCCAGGGCACCTCGACCTCTCGACCGTCTCCGTAGCGGAGCACGCCGAACGGGGGTGCGACTCCTTCGATCTCCTCAAGGAGCAGGCAGTACGCCCAGAGCTGGACGATGTGCGAGCGAGGAGGACCGGCGGCGGGGAGCGGGCGGGTCTTGAGCTCGACCGGGATCGATCGGCCGTCGCGCCCGCGTCGGACCATGTCCGGCCGGCCCGATATCCGATACCGCTCGGATCGGAGCGGTGCGCTCGCTCCCGGCCCTACGTCGACCGACGTGAGCTCGCCGTAGCGCCGGTCGCGGGCCAAGCGGGCGAGCATCGTCAACGCTCCACCGAGGGCCGCGACGCCCGCGGCCGCGAGGGCGACCACCCAGAGCAGGGGGAGCGTCACAGGAATCCGGCGAAGTACAACGCGGTCGAGAGAAGAGCGATCCCGAACAGAACGAGCGCGACGTAGCCTCCTGCGTGCGCCTCGCGTTTCCGTTCAGCCCCGAGCTCACGTCGATGGAACCGTTGCCCGCGTCGGCTCGAGCGGTCCGAATTCGACGCGGACATCCCGGCCGGAGGGTGCTTGCGGTACCAGAACGCGCGCGGGCAGTAGGCGTACTCGGCGAGGTCGCTCGCCGAAACCCAGTCGGGGTCCTCGAGCATGCCGGGACCGGATCCCGCGACCGCTTATCGATGGCCTTCCACTTGCCGGGAGGACGCGGGCTCAGGGTGAGGTGGGAGGATCGGTGGCGACCGGCGTTTCGGTCGCCTCCCCCTCCGGTTCTGGCTTCGCGGTGCGGCGTCGCGGCCTGGCGGCGGATCGGGCCGATGCTTGGGTCGGGGCCGCGGCCTCCGTCTTGGGATGTTCGATCGTGCTGGGCGTGGCCGGGCCGGGGTTCTCGGATTTCGGAGGCGGCGGAGACGGAGCGGGGGCCTCGGTCCTCGCGGGTGCGGCCGGAACGGGGGCGGGCTCGGTCGGAGCGATTGCCGGGGCGGCGGCCTCGCCCGCGGCGCGCTTCATCCGGTGTGCCCGGGTCCACTTGCGCCGGTGGCCGACGCGCCCGAGGCGGAGCTGTTGCTTCCGGCAGCTCGAGGAGCAGAAGTGGTAGACCGTGCCGTCACGCTTGACGAACATCATGCCCGTACCGGGCTCGATCTCGTTCGCGCAGAACGAGCACTGACGCTTGACGACCATCGCTTGGCGTTCCTCCCCGCCCGTCTTCTAGCGCACCGAGAGCTTGCGCGCCTCGCGTGCGGTCTCACGCAGGATGAGGACGTCCCCGAGGCGGATCGGACCCGCGACGTTGCGGGTGATGATCTTGCCGCGGTCGCGGCCGGCGAGGACACGGACCTTCACCTGGGTCGCCTCCCCCGCCATGCCCGTCCGGCCGATCAGCTCCACGACCTCGGCCGGCGAGCCCTTGTCCTCCGCCATCGCTCGGAACCTCGCCTCTCGATCGGCCCGTTCACTTCTTCAGGGATGGGAACGACTGGGTGAGCTCCTCGAGCAGCCCCTTCGCCTCGCCCGCCTCGACGATCGCGACGCTCGCCGCGGACTTCGAGAGGCCCGCGGACTGCCCGAGCTGGGACTTCTTCCCGACGTAGATGTAGGGGATCCGTTTCTCTTCGCAGAGCATCGGGATGTGGATCAGGATCTCGACCGGGTCGACGTCCTCGGCCATCACGACGAGCTTCGCCTCGGCGCGCTCGGTCGACTTCGTCACTTCGTTCGTTCCGACGCGCACCTTGCCGGTCTCGCTCGCCACTTGGACGAGCTGAAGGGCCTTGTCGGCGACGTCGGCCGGGGTCTCAAATCGCACGTAGATTGGTCGCGCCATTGTTTCCTCGCGTCAGCGGTACCCTCAGGGGGCCCTCGGCTCACGGGTAGGGAGCGCCTGCGTAGAACGGTAATTAAGACTTCGGTTCGGAAGGCGGCGCGAACGAACTCGGTCCGAGCTCGGGATGCTGTTCGAAGAAGCGCGCCGCCGGCGCGATGAGGGGGGCGAGGGCGCGGGCGACGGCCGCCTTGAGGTCCTGGGGGTGGAGGCCGCCGCTCGTCCAGACCGCGCGGAACTCCTCCACCGAACCGAACGTGAGGGGCCCGCCGTGCTTCGTCGCCCGGTCGACCTCGAACGTCCCGGTCCAGGGAAAGACGACGTACTCGACGAGCTCGACGATCGGGTTCCCCTCGACCTCCTTCGCCGGGCAGAACGCCGCGGTGAGCCGCTCGCCGAGCCGCTCGGGCGTACAGGGGACGGGGACCGAACTCGTCGGATCCGACTTCGACATCTTGCGCTCCATCGCTCCCTCGGTGGGATCCATCCGGCCGCCTCCCTTCAGCGAGGAGAGCAAGGGCGTGTGGATCGCGCACGGGACCGGCCAGCCCCGCTGATGGGCGACTTCGCGAGCGAGTACGTGGGCCCGGCGCTGGTCCATCCCCCCGTAGGCGATGTCGACCGGGAGCTCGAAGATGTCGGCGGCCTGCATGGAGGGGTAGAAGAGCTTGGAGGTGTCGAGGCTCGCCTCCTCCTCCTGTCGCCCCATGATCGACATCGCGCGCTTGGTTCGAGCGAGTGTGGTCGACTTCGCGACCCGGATCACGCGCTCCCAGTACTCGGGCCGAGCGACCAGCTCGCCTGCGAAGCGGAATCGCGCCTTGTGCGCGTCGACGCCCAGGGCGGTGAACGCGGCCTGCATGTAGCGGCCCGAGGCCCGGATCCGTTCGAAGTCGCCCCCGAGCTTGTCGTTGATCATCGCGTGCCAGTCCGCGAGAAAGACCGTGAGATCGCATCCGGCCTCGATGAGGTCGATCATCTTGCGAGCCGTCACGAGGTGCGCGATCGTGAGCGAGCCCGATGGCTCGAAGCCGATGTAGGCCCGGGGGCGCTCGTTCGACGCGAAGAGGGTGGCGATCTCCTCGCGGGTGAGCGCCTCTTGGGTGTGGCGCAGCACTCGCTCTACCCGCGCGTCCGTCTCCACGACTGGGGGAACGATCCACCCTCTTTAGCTGATGTCGGGAGGCGTGCCCGACCCCGGATCTGCCAGGACTCTCGATTAAATAGGGGCCCTATCGTTAGCTGCGTGCTAGGCTTGACCGGGGGGGTGGGCGTCCCCTTACACACCGAAACCGTCCTTAGCGGGGGTGACAGGCAGGAGAGACGCTCAGGAGAGGGGCACGTCCCAAGTTGTTCCGTCGAGGCTCTGTTCCGCCGGGCCGCGGGCACCGCGACGACCGCTCGGAGGAGCGGCCTAGCGATTATCCATCACGGGAACCGGGTTAGGTCCTGACGGGAGCAGCCTTACCGTGACCCGTCGACGCTGGCGGGGAGACGGGGCTGAGGAGCGCTTGGGGGTTCCGCGCCTCTTCCTTGGGCGGCGATCCTGCTGGCCTAGCACCTGTCGGAGGCTCCGGGCCGTTATACAGCACCCCCACCCCCCTGTTTCCACTGGAGCCGGAAACGCGGCTACCAGCCCTCGTCCACGGGATCGACCGCGTGGCGTTCCATAGCCCGACGGCGATCCGGGGGGATCTCCTTCTTCGTCGACTTCGAGTAGTCGTAGCAGACGACGACGGTCTTGCCGCGCGCGGTGAGGTGGTGGTGGGAGTCGGTAAAGCGGTAGAGTAGGGTGAAGCTGCTGCGACCGAGGGGACGGGCGGGAGCTGCTTCCCCGAGGAGGATCTCTCCGTAAGGGACCGGGGCGAGGTAGCGGCAGGTGGCGTCGAGGATGATGATGTCGAGGTCGCGGGGATCCCGGGAGGGTAGGAAGGGAAGGTAGTAGTCGCAGCGCAACGTCTCCATGTAGTGAAAGTACGCGGCGTGGTTGAGGTGGTTCAACACGTCGATGTCGTGGTAGGGTATGGGGAAGCGTCGTTGGACGGGCCAGGGAGGGGAAAGGGGGGTCGGGGGCTGGTCGGAGGAGGAGGGAGGGTTGGTCATGACCGGTCGGGGACCGATACAGGCCCATATATGGACGCTCGCGGTGGAGGCGTGACCGTAGGGTGAACCATGTCTCCTGTAACCGGTTCCGGAGCTGCGGCCCCCCGCGAACGCTCCACTGGAAATGGGGGGGTGGGGGGGTCGAAACGCCCGGCCCCGGTCCGCTCCGGAGAGATGGCCCAGGTGGTACGCGACATCCGGGCGACCGCCCAGCACCATTCGAAGAGGTTCGAGAACGCCATCCCTCTGATCGCGAGCGAGAACCTGCTGTCCCCGTACGCGAAGGAGCTCATGATCAGCGACCTCCACTCCCGCTACGCGGAAGGGCTTCCCGGAGAGCGGTACTACGAGGGGAACGAGGACGTCGACCACATCGAAAACGTCTGTCTCGACCTCGCCCGCCGCCTCTTCCGCTGCTCGTTCGCCGACGTCCGGCCGATCTCGGGAACCGTCGCCAACCTCGCGGTGCTCAAGGGGCTCGCCGAACCTCACGAGCTCGTGGGAACGAGCCGACTCGCGGACGGCGCCCACATCTCGAGCGCCTCGTTCGGTGCGTTCGGGCTCCGCGCGGTGAAGCCGGTGTACTACGCCTGGGACGAGGAACGCATGACGATCGACGTTCCGCGCACGAAGGAGATCCTTCGTGCGGTCCGGCCGAAGCTGTGCCTGTTCGGGCTCTCGCTGTTCCTATTCCCGATGCCGATCGAAGAGCTCCGGCCGACGCTCGAGGAGATCGGAGCGCGCGGCTGGTACGACGGCGCCCACGTTCTCGGCCTGATCGGCGGCGGGGAGTTCCAGGACCCGCTGCACGAGGGATGCCA
>JAKAPG010000042.1 GCA_021823085.1 Thermoplasmata archaeon
GCCAGTTGCAGCCGACCGTTCCGATCGAATAGACCCGGCTTCCCGGGCGGAAGTGCGAGAGCGGCTTCTTCTCGACCGGATCGATCTGGACCGCTGCGACCTTCCCGTACGTGAGCAGGTCGAGCCGCCCGTCGTTGTTCTTCCGAACGAAACAGAAGCCGTGGGACCCTTGTGGGATCACGCAGTAGCGAGCGCACGCGGTGCAGCGAACCTTGCCGGCCGGCAACGCCTCGAACAGGGTGGCCGGGCGTCCTCCCGCGCTCATCCGAAATTCTAGGTCCGGTCCGCGAGATAAGCTCGATGGCCTCCGCGCCGCTGCGACCAAGGATTGAAGTCGGGCTCGCCCTCACGAGCCGGCATGCGCGAGCGGCTATCGCCCACCCAGGAGGCTGAGCGGGTGGAGGCACGCGTTCGGACCCGCCTCGAGCCGGAGCGGGAGCTGCTGGCCCATCTCGCGGAGGTTCGAGCCGAGCTCGTCCGCGCCGTCGGGCAGGCCGCCCGGGATCGCAAGAGCCCGCTCGTGCGCGCCCTGATCGCCGGTAGCGCCGCCCGCGGGACCTTCCTGAAGGATCGGCTGGATATCGATCTGTTCATGCTCTTTCCCCCCGGCCTCTCCCGCGAGGAACTGAGCCGGCACGGCCTCGAGCTCGCCGAAGCCGTCCTGACCGCTCCCGAGCGCCGCTACGCGGACCACCCCTACCTTCGGGGAACGTTCCGGGGCTTCACCGTCGACGCGGTCCCGGGCTACGCGGTGACGGACCCGTCGCAGCCCCTGTCCCCCGTCGACCGAACCCCCTTCCACGACGAGTATCTGCGGACTCACGAGACGCCGGCGATCGTCGCCGACGTCCGCGTCGCGAAGCAGTTCCTCCGGTGCCTCGGAGTCTACGGGTCCGAGGCGCGTACGCAGGGCTTCTCCGGCTACCTGGTCGAACTGTTGGTGCTCCACTCGAAGGGGTTTCGTGCGCTGCTGGGAGAGGCTCGAGGATGGCGGATCCCCGCACGCATCCGCCCGGCCGCCGAGGATCCCCCGCGCCTCCCCGAGGAGGTGGCTCTCATCCTCGCGGACCCGGTCGATCCGCACCGGAACGTCGCAAGCGCGCTCTCCCGCCGGAACCTCGCGCTCTTCATCCTTGCGTCGGACGCCTATCTCGCGGAGCCGTCGGAGGCCTGGTTCCGTCCCCCCCCGGAGCGCGTCCTCACCCGGGCCGAGGCGCTCACGCGCATGGGCGAGCGCGGGACCGAGGTCACGGTTCTCGAGCTCCCCCGCCCTTCGCTCGTCGACGACACGCTCTTCCCCCAGATCCGCAAAGCCCAGCGGACGCTCGCCGAAGAGGTCGGACGCGCCGGTTTCACCGTGCTCGGATCGGCGAGCGCCGCCGGCCCGAGAGGGGTCGTGGTCGTCCTGGAGGTGGCGAGCGGCGTACTCCCCGCGGTCCGGATCCAGGACGGACCCCCGGTCGGTCTCGACCGGGTGGGAAGCTTTCTGGAGAAGTGGACCCACTCCGGCGAGCGGGTGCTCCAGGGACCCTACGTCGACGAGGAAGGACGCCTCGCCGTCGAGACGCGGAGGCCGGAGCGCTCCTTGGTCGGAACGATCCGCACGCTCCTGCCCCGGCTCTCCCTCGGCAAGAACCTCACGCCCGGGTCCCACTCCCTGCCGCCGATCCGCCTCCTGGCCGACCAAGCGGATTCCCCGGAGCTCGACCGCGCGCTCACCGAGCTGTTTGCCAAGCGGCTGCCCTGGCACCGACGCTAGCGCCGTCTTCGGGCCGGTTCAGAAGCGCGGGACGATGTCGCTGAGCATGAACCAGATCGCGAGCCACCCGAAGAAGACGACCGCCATCAGCCCGGCCCAATCGCCTTTCGTGTAGACGTGCGCGCGCGGATGGAGGGAATTGACCAGCGGGTGGAGGCCGAGGAGCCCGGCGAAGCCGATCAGGACGGAGAGGACCCAGGCATCGCTGAACGAAGCGAGCGCGGCGGTCACGGCCCAGGACGCGATCCCGACGACGACCGAAAGGAGGCCGGTAACGACCATCCCGAGGGTGACCTCGTACTCCTTCGTGACGAAGGCCTTCTCGTCGAAGACGGGAAACTGGAACGACGGCTCGGCCGGCGTGGCATCGGCTGCCTTGGGTCGGACCTTCTTCGCCATTGGGTTCAGTGGCCCCGACCGAGGTGGGCCCGCTCAAAAAGCTCGTCGGCCCGGTAGGAACTGCGCACGAGCGGCCCGGAGGCGACACCGGCGAACCCGCGACGCTCGGCCTCCGCGGCCCACCGGTCGAACTCCTCGGGAGGGACGAACCGCTCGACGGGAAGGTGGCCCCGCGTCGGGCGGAGGTACTGGCCGAACGTAACGAGGTCGACCTTCGCGCCCCGCAGATCGTCCAGCGCCTGACCGACCTCGATGTCGCTTTCGCCCAGGCCGAGCATGATCGAGCTCTTCGTGACGAGCCCCGGAGGACCGAGCTCCTTCGCCCGGGCGAGAACGGCGAGGCTCTGGCCGTAGGCGGCCCGACGATCCCGGACCCGGTCGCTGAGCGACCGGACCGTCTCGAGGTTGTGGGCCAGGACCTCGGGCGTGTCCGCCAGTACGGTGCGCAGCGCGGGCTCCGACCCTGCGAGGTCCCCGATCAGAAGCTCGACCCGAACGCCGGGCGCTCGCTCGCGCAGTTCCCGGACGGTCCGTGCCATGTGCGCGGCCCCGCCGTCCGATAGGTCGTCGCGACAGACCTGCGTCAGGACGACGTAGCGAAGGCCGCTGCGGGCGATCGCTTCGGCCACGCGCGCCGGTTCCCCGGGGTCCACAACGCCCCGGGGCCAACGGGTTTCGACGGCGCAGAAGCCGCATCGCCGGGTGCACTCGGTCCCGAGCAGCATGATCGTCGCGGTGCCGGCGGACCAACACTCCGCGAGATTCGGACACCGGGCCTCTCGACAGACCGTGCCGAGGTGGAGCTGCTCGAGCGTATCCTTCAGGCCGACGTAGCGGGGTCCGGCCGGGGGGCGGGTACGGATCCAGCCGGGGAGCACGGGCCGGTCGGCGACGGCCCGGGGTCCGCCGATCGGTGTTGCCATCACGGCGGCTCGACCCGGGGGGGGTGCATATCCTTTGCCGAGCCGGCGAGCTCAGCGACGCGCCGCGGGTCCGTGCCCCAGCCGCTCCTCGATGAGGGTCGCGAGGTAGCTCGCGGGCATCTCGTCCATGCTGATCTCGGCCGAGGTTCCGCTTGCGCCGATCTCGAGCGCGACGAGGCCGGCGCGGTCCAGTTCCTTGAGCGTACGCCAGAACGTCGTCCGGCTCACGGGCTTCTCCTCGAACTCTTCGAGCAATCCCGCGTGGGTCTCGCGCAGCTTCTGGCTCGATATGGTGGCTCCCTTTCGCCGCAGCGATCGCGCGAGGGCGAGGAGCACGGTGAGCCCCTGGGTCGATAGCCCCTCGAGCAAGCTCTCGGAAACGGTAGGATAGATCGATCCCTTCGCTGCGCGTACGTCCTCAGCCGCGATGGCGTCACGCCCGGCCCCCTCGGCAGCGTGGGCCGCGCTGCCGAGCACTTCGAGCGCGAACCGTGCGTCTCCGTTCGGCGCGGCGATACGAGCAACCTGTCCGAGGATCGAGGGCTCGTAGCTGCCCGGGCGCAGGGCCAGCTCCGCGCGGGCGTCCAGGATGTCCTGCAGCTGCTCGCGGGTGTACGGGGTCAGTGCGAGCCGATGCGTCGGTCCGAAGCTAGAACGGCTGGCCGGATCGAGATACGGAAGGAGATCGTCCGGAGCGATGAGGATCAAGGAGATCGATCCCAGCCCGACCTCCGCGGCGCGGCTGAGCAGATAGACGATCTTGGTCTCTTGGCGGACCAGCGCTCCCGCCTCGTCCAGGATGACGAGGTAATGGCGCGGCTGGCGTCGCGCGCCCTGCTCGAAGACGTCGAGCATCTCGGAAAGGCTGTAACCGCGGTCGGGAAGGTGGACCCCCACGGCCCGCAACAGATCGAGCGCGACGGTGCGATCGCTCGCGCGCCGCCAGGCATTGATGTAGACGCTCTTCACCGCCGCTTGCCCGATCCGGCCGTGTCGCTCGAGATCGGCCGCGAGCCGGCGCGCGAGCACCGTCTTCCCGCTACCGATGCCCCCGTTGATCTGGACGTGGAACGGGACCCCGCGGGAAAGTGACTCCGTGCTCCGGCGCGTGAGGCGCTGGAGCTCCTCGCTACGGTGGACGAGCTTCGGGGGAAGGAAGTTCGGGTCGAGGGTCTCCTCGTGCAGCAAGATACGGCCCACGTTCGACCCCTCGCGGGTCGGCTACCGAGGGGCGGGATATCAAACCCGCGGCGCGCGCGTCGGGCGCGGGCGCGCTCGGGAGATGGTGCAAGCGATCCGATTCGCGAGCGCGCTCGGACTTTCGCGCGCGTCGAACCGTCGCCAGCGCCGCTGGGCGGAGAAGGAACGGTAGGCACGGGCGACGCGGCGCAGGACCCGGGCGCGTTCGAGAGGGGCGCGGGCACGCCTGCGGCCGCGGACGCGCTCCAGAGCGTCGGCGACGGGGAGGTCGAGCCAGACCACCATGTCCGGGGCGATCGTTGCGCCGCGCTCGATCGCGAGCAGCCGTCGGCGATCCGGGGCGGCCAGGGCGCTGCCCTGGTAGGCCATCGTCGACCAGAACGACCGATCGCTCAGCACCAGATCGCTCCGACGCAGGTCCTCGACCAGACCGGGAAGGGCAAGATAACGATCGATGGTGAAGAAGACGGCCCCGGTCCACGGCGCCCTGGGCCCTAGGGACTGGGCGTACCTTCCGAGCTCCGGATCGGAGGGTTCCCGCCGGGTCCGAACCCTCCATCCGCGCCGTCGCAGGAGTGCCGCGACGCGTCGCTGGATCGTGGACTTGCCGGCCCCGTCAATCCCCTCGAGGGCGACGTACAGCGCACGGCGCCGCCGGCTCAGGCGACGCTTCGCTCCTCGGGCTCGGGGCTCCATCCGTAGACCTCACGAATCGCGCGCTCAAAGGGGATGCGCAGCCGTTCGAGCTTCTCCGGATGAGCGCCGGCAATCCACATCGCACGGCGGGGGATCGTCGCGATGTCGAGCACTGCGCCGGGTCGATTCGGATCGTCCAGGAAGTCGGTCTCTAGGAACCACGGACCCGGATCCTCCAGGACCTCCAAGACCATGTCGCGACGCGCGAGGTAGGAGGGGGTGAGGTGCTCGGGCCACCCGGCCGGGAACCTCGCTCGCGCGTAGTGCTTGACGAGACGGCGCGGAGGAAGGCCCGAGGCCCGTGCCCGTCGATCGAGCCGCACGATCTCCTCCTCGTTAAGGTCCTCGCAGTGAACGATCGCGGGACAGTCCGAGTCCTTCGCTACGGAGAGTGCGAGGTCGAAGAGCTCTTCGCTCGCCCGATGGACCGCGGGGTCCGAGACTTCGAAATGCGGCCGACCGACCTCGCCGATGGCCACCGCTCTCCGGTCCCGCACCCAGCGGCCGGCCAGCTCGAGAGCGGCGCGGTGCAGCGCGACGGCCGTGGGAATCCCGAGCCGATCGGCCGCTCCGAGGAGGTCGATGGGATACGGGGCCACGACGCAATACGCGACGACCCCGGTCTCGCCTCGGATCCGGGCGGCGAGTGCCTCCGTCACCTCGAACTGGCGTCGATAGCTCTCGAGCTCCAGGGGGAGGTCCGCCGCGTAGTTCTGGGTCGTCAGGAAGAGGTGGGTGCCCCCCGCGGACCGGAACCGTGCGGCGGCACGGACGCCCCCTGCGTGCGGGGAGAGATGGCAGTGGTGGTCGACGATCGGAAGGTCGGCCGGCAGCGGCATTCCCGCTCCCGAGCCGCCCGCGCTCAGCGAAGGAGTCCGGCGCCCTGCAGCTCCTTCGTGATCTTCTTGACGGCGACCTCGACGTCCGAGGGCTTGCGCGCCCCGGTACAGACGAGCTTCCCGCTGCCGAAGAGAAGAACGACGACCCGCGGCTCGTCAATGCGGCAGACCAGCCCGGGGAACTGTTCGGGCTCGTACTCCACGCGGTCGAGCCCCAGCGTCACGGCAATCGCGTTAAGGTTGATCTCGCTCTCGAGGTCGGAGCTCGCGACGATGTTCTGCACCTCGATCTTCGGGTGCATGTTGATCTTCTGGCCGCCCTTGCGGATCTGCTGGGAGACCTTGGCGATCGAGTCCTCGACCTCCTTCATGCTCTTCGCGCCCGTGCACACGACCTTTCCGGACCGGAACAGCAGGATCGCGGTCTTGGGCTGCTTCAGCCGATAGATGAGCCCGGGGAACTGCTCGGGTTCGTACTCAGCTCCGTCGAGCCCGAGCGCGATCGACTGCAGGTCCAACTCGTCCCCGAGGGAGGTCGAGGCGACGACGTTCTCGATTCGGATCTTCACGATCCAACCTCTCTCGTGGGGTATTTAAACACGTACTTAAGGATTTTTAAAGGCGTTCGTCCCGGGAACTGGCCGGGGCCCCGTCAGGGGATGGCCCCCGGGGGTGCCCTCGCGTGCGGGCGGGCGAGGAGGAGGAAGGCGGCCGCGAGCAGGATCGTCAGCGCCGCTCCGAGGATGACGATCGAGAGCACCATCGACCGGTCGGTCTTGATCCAGATCAGCGAGATCAACGAGAGAACTGACGGGACCAGCGCGAGGGGCAACAGACGGAGCGACGTGCGGGTGTCCGAGAACTTCGGGGCGGCGGGAGCGTCACCTCCGCTGCCGGCGATCCGCGCCTCGCGGAGGTTGAACATCGAGAACCTTCCGCACATCGGGCAGGCCATGTAGCGCGAACCGCCGAGCCGGATCGCGGTCGCCGAGGCACCGGGGATGTAGTCGTACTCGAAGGGTCGTCCGCACTTTGGGCACGCCAATCGAACGGTGGGCACGTCCGGGCGACCCGGCGCTTCCTATTTTAGGTGGGCGCGAAGCCGAAGAGGTCCCGAAGGGCCTTCCACGTGAACCCCCAGACGACGTGACGCTCGTCGCGCGTCGCCTCGACCTCCCGCATCCCCCGCGTCGTCGCGACGGAAACGCGATCGACCCGTTGGAAGGCGGAACGGGGCATCCAGAAGACCTCCGCCACTTCCGCGGGACTCGCGATGCGCGGGGCGCGCGCGGTCGCCTTGAGAGGGGCGACGAAGATCGCGACAGGATCCCGGTTCCGCCCGACCCAACCCAGGCGAACGAAGCGTGGTGGTTCTGCGAGGTCCATCGCATCGATCCCCACTTCCTCGGAGGTCTCCCGAAGGGCCGTATCCTCCAGTCCCGGGTCCTCGGAGTCCACTCCGCCTCCCGGGAGGCCGATTTGACCGGAGGCGGGATCGTCGGCTTGCTCGGTGCGTCGGATCAGGAGCACCTCGGGCTCGTTCTCGCAGTCTCGCAGGACCGCGAGCACAGCCGCCCGCGCAAGATCGGTCGGGATACGCCCGCTGATGGGATACCGGGCGAGGACCGCCGCGGTGGGGGCTGGGCGGTTCACGTCTGCCAGTCGTAGGTGACCTTCGAACGCGTCATCCGCTGGTCGACGGTGTGCTCCGGCTGGTTCGCCACCCAGCGCTCCAGCTGGGCCACATGCTCGCGCAGGGTCGCGAGCTGAGCCTCGAGTTCCCGGATGCGATCCTCCAGCGCCTTCGTGCGGACGTCCGCGGCCATCGAGGGAGCACGGGGGTCGAATCACATAATCCTTAGCTACCCGGTGCCGGGTGCCGGTGCGCGGGCCTCAGTCCTCCGAACGTGCTCCCGGATGGCGTCGGCCGTCACCTGGGGCTTCTCGATCGGCATCATGTGGCCGGTGTCCCGGTAGAGCCGGAGCTCCGCGCCGGGGATCGACTGCCGCAGGAAGCGGCCGTGCGATGGGTCGATGACCACGTCGCTCATGCACTGCAGGATCAGCGTCGGCACCGCAAGCCGGGCGAGCTGGCCACGCATGTCGAACCGGGTCAGCTGCTCCGCCCATCGGGTTACGACCCCGACCCTGGGTTCGGTGAACTGGCGATGCATCTGCTCGACGACCTCGAGGTGGGCCTCGGCCCAGTCCCGGTCGTAGAGGTCCTTGATGAGCCTCAGGATGAGGCCCTCCTCCCCTCCCGCGCGGTAGGCGTCCTGCCAGCTCGCTACGATCTCTCTCGTGTGTGGGTCGCAATAGGCGGCGCCGTTCACGAGCACGAGGCTCTTCACGCGGCCGGGGTGATCGTGGGCCAGACGCAGCGCGAGGAACGCCCCCGCGCTCAGTCCGACCACGTGGACCGGAGGCGAGGGCCGCTCGGTACGTTCGGTGAGGAGTCGCACGATATCGGCCCCGAACTCTTCGAGGGAGAAGGTCGAACCCGGCGGCGATGGAGTACGTCCGTGGCCGCGCAGGTCGGGCGCGAGCACATGGAGATCCGGGGAGAGGCGCTCGATAACCTCGGTCCAGACGGAGTGATCCCCGCCCAGCCCGTGGAGCAGCAGCACGGTCGGTCCGCTGCCGCTTTCCCGAACGTACAGCTCGGTGGCGGCCGGATGGTTTGACGCCACGCCCGCCCGACCAAAGCGCGCTATTTACTATCTCGGTGAAGACGGGGGGACGGGCCGCGGCGCTAAATACGGGGGGCGGGAATCATCCCCGCAATGGCGCGTGGGGTCATGCTGATGAGCGGGGGCATCGACTCTCCGGTGTCGCTCTACTATCTCCTGCGGCAGGGGCAGGAGATGGTCTGCGTCCATATGGACAATCGGCCGTTCACGGACGACTCCCCGCTCGCGAAGATCGTCGACCACCTGGCGGTGCTGCGCGAGCGCTTCGGCCAAGCCCTCCCGCTCTACGTGCTTCCGCACGGACCGACCCAGATCACGCTGATGCGCGAGACGGACCGCCACGTCGGCTGCGTGATGTGCCGTCGGTTCATGTGGCGCTCCGCGGAGCGGATCGCCGTCAAGGAGAACGCGACGTTCCTCGCGACCGGCGAAGCGCTCGGTCAAGTCGCCTCCCAGACGCTGAGCAACATGCGCACCGCGACGGCTGCGGTTCGCCTCCCGATCGTCCGCCCCCTGATCGGGTTCGACAAGGCCGAGGTCGAAAAGGTCGCGCGGGAAATCGGCACGTACGCGATCTCGATCCGACCGGGGGTCTGCTGCCAGGCGGTGCCCGACCGGCCCGCGACGCGCAGCACCCTCATTCAGATCGGCGAGGAAGAGAGGCGAATCGATGTCGACGCGATCATCGACGACTGCGTCCGGAAGGCCGTCGTCATGTAGACGGGCCGTCCCATGTGCGAGGGTTCCCCTCGGAGCGAGTTCCAAATAGTGGCACTGGTTGCGAGTCGGCATGGCGGATTCCCAGGCATCGTTCTCCAAGACCGCGGTGTCCCTCGGTATCCTGGGAGGACTCGTGTACCTCATCGCGGCACTGATCGTCTTCGTCGCGAGCACGGTGGCGTTCCTCATAGGGGTTCCCTCCCTGCTGCCCCACTTCGGCACCGTCGCCGGCCTCGTGATCGTGGGCGTCCTGACGGTCGTCTTTTCGTATCTCCTCCGACGCCAACCCGAGCTCGCCCTGTTCTGGGGCATCCTCCTTGTGGTGCTCGCGCTGGTCAGCCTCTCGCTCGCGTTCGGAGGGTTCGTCATCGCATTCCTGCTCACCCTGGTCGCCGGGATACTCGCAATCAGCAGCAAGCTCGGTCCGATGGCATCGGCCTTGCAAAAGGCCCCGTAGGCCGAGCGCTGGCCTCAACTAGGGCACGCGGTAATCCGCGCTCGTGCAAGTCGAGGCTCGTCGAGTCGGGGAACCCGAGTACCCGAAGCTGGCCGCTGCCCTTTCGCTGGTCGGAGGGCTGCTGGTCGCCCTCGTGGGAGGGATCGAGCTCACGGCATTCTCGTCGGTCGATCCGCTGGCGAACCAGATTCCCGGGTGGCTGGGGGCGGGGTTGGGGGTGGCCGGGATCGCCACCGGGGCCGCGATCGTTGCGAGCTCGCTCGCCCTGCGCTACCGCCCCCGACGCTACTCGCTCTGGGGCGGTCTCCTGATATTCTTCTCCATCGTGAGCTTGATCGTCGCTGCCGGAGGCTTGTTCGCCGGGTTCGTGCTCGCCATGGCGGGTGGGATCGCGGCGCTGGCGTGGACTCCCTCGTGGGAGCGCGCGGCCGATCCCACGGCCCGGGAGCCTTTGCCGTGAGGCCGGCCGGGCCGCTCGAGCGTCCGGAGTACGACGCCGTCCGGCTTTGCGCGACGAAGGGCGCCTACGAGGCGATCCCGCAGCGGCCGGTGCATCTCGACCTTGCCCTCGCCGCCCGCCTCCTGACC